>JAPUKI010000196.1 GCA_027295745.1 Acidobacteriota bacterium | reverse complement strand
GCAGAACCAAATACTCTTTTGCCCGCAGTTTGTCAAGATGAGGAAGTGCCCCTTCCCCTGATCTCGCGGGTGACCAGAAAGAGGCACAGCACCGCACCACCGCTTTCCAGGAGCCACGCCCCCGGGAAAGCCTGGGCGGGGATCAGCAAGGCCAGCCCGCCTAAACCCAAACTGACTCGCGTGAAGGCGGTGAGGGGGCCCACTAGATAGCCTGCAAGCCCTGCCGAAACCATCCAGATACCTGCCATTCCCGTCACCGCAGCCAGAGTCACTTCCAGAGGGGAGCCATACAGCAGAAGACTGGGGCTCAGAACAAACAGAATCGGGACCACAAAGCCCGGCCAGCCGAAGCGCAAAGCGGTGATACTCGTCCGGATCGGCTCTGCACCGGCCAAATTAGCGGCAGTGAAGGCCGCCAGAGCCACGGGGGGCGTAATCATCGACATGAGACCGAAGTACAGAACAAACATGTGTGCCGCCATGGGCTGAACGCCCAACTGGACCAGAGGAGGTGCCGCCAGAGTCGCCAGCAGAAAATAAATGGCTGTCGTTGGCATGCCCATGCCCAGGATGATGCAAACCACCGCCGTCAGAGCCAACAACAGAAAAAGGCTGTTCTCGCCTAACTGAACCAGGACGAAGGTGAGACCAAAACTCAGCCCGGTCACTTCCACGATACCGATGATGAGTCCCGCCACGGCGCCGATAACGACGATCTGTACTGAGGCTTGCCCCGTTCCCTTCAGCGATTCCAGTAGGTCGCCCCAGCGCAGTCGGGTTCCACGGTAGCTCAGGACGAGGCTGAGGGCGATCAAGGACCCAGCAGCGTAAAGACCTGCGGTTGCAGGGGTGAGGTTCCAACGGAACAAGGAGATGATCAGAACGGCGAAGGGTATGGGAAAATACCAACCTTCCCTCAAGACCTTGCGCAAAGGCGGAATTTCGGCGGCCACCACCGGCCCGATCCCCTGGCGGCCTGCCTCAAGGTCGGCCTGAATAAAGACAGCAAGGTAATAGAGAATCGCCGGCAGGATGGCGGCCAAGACCACCTCACCGTAAGACACCCCCAGGAGCTCGGCCATCAGGAAGGCTGCCGCACCCATTATGGGCGGCATCGCCTGGCCCCCGGTCGATGCCGCTGCTTCGATGGCAGCACTGACATGGGGTTTATACCCACTTCGGAGCATGAGCGGTATGGTGATCACCCCGGTGGAAGCGACGTTGGCCACCGCACTGCCCGAGATGGATCCGAACAGGGCCGAGGCAAACACCCCGATCTTGGCAGCTCCACCTCGTGAGCGGCCCATCAACGCTGATGCGAGATCACTAAAAAAGGCGGATCCACCTGATCTCAGCAGTAGTTGTCCCAGGAAAATGAAGATCAGGACCATGGTCGAGATCACACGCAAGGGCAGACCCAGCATGGCCACGTTATCGATGCCCAAAAAGGAGAACATCTCCAGCACCTCAAGCGATCGTCCAGCTAACCTGCCCGGCACCAGATGGCCAAACAGAGCGTAGGCAAAAAACAGCAGCAGCACTCCCAAAAGGCTCCAGCCCGTGGTGCGGCGTAGTGCTTCCACGACCAGCACTATGAGGATCAGCCCTAATACTGTTGTCTCAAGCGGGCGGAAAAAGAACTCCTCCGCCAAAACCGGATAGCGAACCGCCGTGTAGCCCCCGGCAGCAAGAGCCAGTGCGGAGGCCACCCAGTCGTACCAGGGCAGGCTGCCTCCTGGCCGCCGCACAGAAACCCCTAAGAAGACCAGGGTCAGGCTTAAGGCGAGGATCGCCGCGAGGGCCTGCTCACTATAGAGCGCAAGGCCGAGCCTATAGGGCAACTCGGCCGCCCAGGCTAGGACGATCAGAGTGATCAGCCCACAGAGGTAAGGTGTTAGCCGCCGAGCCCACGGTGAGTCGGGTGGAGTGGTCCTGAGGCCAGGCTCATCCCAGGACGCTGTTACATCTGCCCCGGCCAAATGCCCATTTCCTTGTACAATTTGATGGCGCCTGGATGGTATTCAACACCCACATCCTTGGACATACCTTCGGTGGTGAACTCTGCCCACAACGGGCCTGCAACCCTCAGATCAGCGGGGTTTTCATACATCGCCTTAGTCACCTGATAGACCAGGACCGGGGGGACGTCTTTCCCGGCGAAAAGGGTGTAATCGTAGTACAGCAGGTTGGAGGGAGTCAGAAGCCCGGTGAATTGCGGCCCAGGCTGCATCAGCTCAAAATGGGCCCGAGGCACATGCCTGTTGAGCGCTGCCACTGCCTGAGGTGAATTGTCAAAGGAGAGATAGCGCACACCGCCCAAGGCAGCCTCCATCTGCTTGGCCGCAGCCGAGCCAAGCGTCACAATGGCGGTAAGGACCTTACCCTGCATGAAAAGATCCCACATCTGGCTGAGACCGGAGACAGGCACCTGCTGGACATCCTCATAGCTCAATCCCTCGCTGGCCAGGAAGCCATCAAAGATCACCTTGAAGAGGGGAGCGGCTCTGAAGCCCGATGGCACAGGTCTCCCCCTCAGATCGGCCACCGAGTGAATATCGGAATCCTCAGGGACCATGAGCCCGACCCGGAAGGGCATCAGAGTTGCCACCATCCGCAAATCCTGGTTGGGATGGCCTTCGAAGAGAGAATTGCCTTCAACAGCGAATGTCAACTGCACGATGTTGGCCACTCCGAACTCAAGTTGACCTGCATTCACGGAGGGAATGTATTGGTTGGTACCCGCCATGGGCTGGGTCCGCAATTGCAGTTCACCCCTGGAAGAAACAACCTTGGCGATGGCGGCGGACACCTGACCTGTGGCGCCACCTCTGGTGGTGCCGATACCGACGGGTTGGGCTGGGTCCGCGCAAGACGCCAGACAGGTGGCCATCAACACAAGAACCAGCCTGGAGAATTGCATCAGGATCTCCCTGGGAATAGAGACTGCAAAGAGTATCGAAAGGGGGAAAAGGGGTCAAGTGGGAATCTGGCCGCTCTCAGGCTAGGGTCCAGGTTTCAGGTTGCAGGTTTCAAAAACTAAACACGTAGGTGAGTTTGCCAATGAGGGCCCGCTCCCTCACTTCTCCAGTGGTGGATCGCCTCTCATTGTAAATCAGGAAAAGGTCGCTCAAGGGCTTGTGAATCAAATTGAATCGAATGTTGCTGCTGATCTCTTTCAGTTCACTGTTGTACTGAATGAGCGCATTCAAAAACATCCTGGTATTGAAGGAGTATTGAAAGCGGGTGTTCACCAAATCTGTTGAAAATTCGCCTGCAGGCAGGGTGATGTCATTGTGGTCCCAGGTCACCTGGGATTCGAATCGATACCCGGCGCGAAAGCCGAATAGGAAACGATAGGAATCTCGACTGCCACTGAAAAAATCACCCGTAGCCAGCCTTGCCTCCCCGCTGAACATACGACTGCGATCGAGGACCAGAAGAAGGGAATACTCCGAAAATGCATAATCCCCCGGTGGAATGTCCTGATTCGGCAGGATGGGAAAATCCTCGCTCAGTCGTTCGAACCGGAAATCGCGGCCCACCGAAAGACGGCTGCTGTTTTGAAAGTCCACACCCAATCGCGTTTCCATCTGGCGGGTCTCCAGGGTACCGGAGGTCGAGCTGATATAATCGATCCAGTTCAAGACTCTGAACTCGCGAATCCAGGGAATTCCCTCCCCGGGTCGAGGAGTCCAGGTCATCCGTCCCCTGGTCTTTTCAATTCCTTTGCGGGGAACAAACCCGACCTCAGGATTGAAGGACTCTCCAATGACCAGGTGCTGACCTTCCAGCTGGAGCAGTGGACCATTCCATGCAGCAGTGATATTTCCAGCCATATCCTCGTCCTGTACACCGGGACTGTCCGTTTTGAGGAAGAAGGAGGTGACATCCAGGTTGCCTAGAAGGGTGAAGTTTCCATCGATACCGTAGGTGCGATTATACTGACCACCCGCCGCCTGTTTGTTGACGAAAATGGCTCCTACATCGGAACGTCGCAGGACATCACGGCGCAGCCGCAAAACTGAAAAATTAGTTGAAGGTGTATCCTCAAAATCATCCGTCTGCATGGAAAAGAAACCGAGCGTGTAAGCAGCCGCTCTTCCCGACAAGCGGGCACCGCCCAAAACTGGGACCAGGCGGTTATCAGATATCCCTATACGTCGGCTGAAAAAGGCGATCAAATCCGAATCCAGCCGAGATCTTCCCCCGATCCGACGACTGGCGCCTTGCCGCGCAAACTGGAAGATGCTTGCGTTTTCCAGGAAGAACTCTCGTTTTTCGGGGAAAAAGAGACTAAAGCGAGTCAGGTTAATTTGCTGGTTATCGGCTTCCACCTGGGCAAAATCAGTATTCAGTGTCAGATCCAGCGTCAACTGGGAACTCACCCCATATTTCACGTCAAGGCCCAAGTCGGGTTTGAAATCCACATCATCATTTTCCAGCCTCAGGACGGGAGTAGCAAGATAGGGCTTGACCTGCAGGTTCATCCCCTGAGGCAACCCACTGATGCCTTCGAGCGTTCCTGCCTGTGACACCCGCGATAGGCCGAAAGGGCGTGGAACGGGAGACCAGTGAGTCTCTTCGTTCTTGCGCCGAATTTTTCGCGAGAAGTTAATTCCCCAGGTGAGGCTCTCGGCTTCGTGAAATCGTATGCTCTTAAAAGGAATGGCTATCTCGGCTTGCCATCCGTCCTCAGTAATCTTGGTCTTGACCTGCCAGATAACATCCCAGTCCCGGTTGTAGCTGCTCCCGTCGCTTCCGACCTGGCTGTCGGACTTAGCACCTTGGGGATTAGTCTGGAAAATAAATCCATTGCGATCGTCGTCAAAAGTATCCAGCAGGACTCCAAAGCCATCGTTTTCCGTTCCACTGAAGTCCCTATTGACCTGATTCACAACTAGCCCTTCTCTTCCGGCTGAATCAAAGCAATAGACTCCGACATAGAGATTTTCATCATCGTACAGCAGGCGCACCTCGGTGCGCTCCGTGCTGGGCTGGCCTGTATGCGGATTCTGTTGGATGAAATCGGTGGCAGGCTCTGCCAGGTTCCACTCCGGTTCGTCCAACTCCCCATCGACGGTGATAGTCGATTCCAGACGCAGGGCTGTGACCGTCCTGGCTGAGCGAGGACTTTGGGGACTGACAGCTCCCTGTGCCAATGCCGGGGAAAAGCGCAGCGTCAGCATCAACAAAGAGCCCAGCCACAGAAACCGTTTGACACTCTTTAACAGGCCTTTTGTGCCTGTGTGTTCCAACTGCATCAGCTCGTTCGCATGTTTCTCACGGGTTTTGGGCAACCCTCAGAGCCAGAACTGGTCACGGATCGGCCAGACCCAATGGAATCCAGTGTGGTCGTGCCTCCTGGATATGTCCAAATCGAAA
>JAPUKI010000195.1 GCA_027295745.1 Acidobacteriota bacterium | reverse complement strand
CTCCAGCGCCTTTGAATTGACACTTCCTCGGTTGCCAGGTCGCACCAGTACAGGATTTTCAGGTGCCCATTGGTCCAGGGCCTGGCGATTGGTGAGGCGTCGAGTGGCTCCCCAGATGAAACCCTGCCGGGGCGCAGCAGGATGGTCAGTCAAATCGACCATCAGCCATTGACCCGGATCCATCTGGGCCACCGCCTCTTGAATGGCATCCCGCAGAACTCCCTGCGTCCTTTCCAGATCCAGCTCAGCCTGCACAGAGATCTCGCGAGCAGGACTTTGGTAGCCGAAACGGTCCAGCCAACGAAGGGAGGCGCCGTAGATATGTTGATGGGATTCAATAATACCAGGGATCATGGTTCGTCCATTCAGATCCAGAATCCGGGTGTTGCGCCCGGCCATGGCCCGAACTTCCTGATTCGTCCCCAGCTTCATGATGATGTCCCTTTTGACGGCAAGGGCCGGGTAGATGTTTCCCACTTCGGTCGAGGTGGATGCGTCATCCATGCTCACGATCTTCCCGTTAATGAAGATGGTATCCGCATAGCCCATTTCTTCAACCTGGGGCGGAAGCTGCTGAGCGTAAGAGAGGGGACCCAGAAAAAGAATGACCCCCGCCACCGCCCACAACTTTCCCCAATAGCTGCTAAAAGAACCTGCCTGAAGCTTGAACTCCATGATTGTGGGCACACTCAAAGACCGCCTGTTCTGATGGGGTTCTCTCAAACGGCTTTTGGGTGCACCTCCTCCTTCCTGTGAAAGTTTGTTGTGCGGCTGAGCCGCGACTGACTTGAGTGTAGAAGTGCGCAACGACACTGTCAAGAGACGTGCAATTTCGTGCCTCGTTTCAAAAATACGATGATGTTTGTGGCAGGTTAGAAGCCCAGTAGATGTGTGTACTTAATGGTGATGACCCGATCCGTGCTCTCCTGAGCGATGGTGGGATTCTCCTCGGTGTATACGATAAAGAGATCGCTCAGAGAGTGGTGGATCAAATTGAAACGCACATTGGAGGTGATCTCCTGTCGCTCACTATTGTATTGAATAAAGGTATCGAGAAAAGTTCGGGTATTGAAAGCATATCTGAGCCGGAAACGAAGAAGATCGACCTTGAACGCTCCCCCGAGCAAAGTGACATCATCGCGAGCAAAGTTGAATTCGGTGCTGAGATGACCACTGGGCCGAAATTGTCCCCCCACCTGAAAGCTCCTCTTTTCGCCATCCCAAAAGTCCCCGTCATAGAACCTCAAGCTTCCCGAGAGAACACGACTGCGGTCGGTGTTAAACTCAAACCCGTATTCGTTAAAGTGGTAATCACCAGAAGGAACCCTGATAGCGGTTCGAATGTCGAAGTCCTCATCCAGACGTTCGAACAAATTGCGCCGTCTCAAGCGCAGAAAGGCACCGTTCTGGAAAAAGAAGTCCATTCCAAGGCTGTGTTTGCGCGTGAGGAGCCGATTGTCCTGATCAGTAAGATAGCGCACGTTGATGATGGGTTGAATCTCCCTAATCATCTTGCCTTTCCAGGGACGGATGCGCGGGTGAATTTCAACACGCTGGACACGAACGCCATGACGTACCGTAAAGCCGAGGTCATCTCGATAATCCTCCTGGATATCGGCGTGAATGACCCCCAGTTGAAGCCAACGTGAGTCATACTGTCCCTCCAGTCGCAGTGCCCAATCATCCCCCTCAATGCCCGGGGTGTCGCTCTGAGCAAAAAGGGAGTTGAAAGTCAGATCATCGCGCGGCCGGTACAGCCCATCAAATCCGAAGACTCGATTGGTGGGACGATCGGAACCCTGGCGACTGACAAGAAACCCGCCCAGCCAGGACCGAGCAAGAAGGTCCCTCTTGATACGCAGCACCGAGGAATTTTCCGGTCCCTGGCCTTGAGCCTCCTCTGTCTGAATGCTCATGAGCGCAAGCTCATAGGGACCCGCCCTTCCGGTCAAACGGCCCCCCCCAAGAATTGGAATCTGGCGTCTATCCAAAGAGAGTCCGATGTTACGACTGTAAAAGACACTAGGATCTTCGACATCCGGCGTTCCCCTCTGTAAGCGAACGCTTCCAATCTCAAAGATCCCCGAGTTCTCCAGGAAGAAATCCCGTTTCTCCGGAAAAGTGAGGCGGAATCGATCCAGGTTGACCTGCTGCTGATCAACTTCCACGTGCGAGAAATCCGTGTTGTAGGTCAAGTCCAGAGTGAGACCGGATGTCACTCCATACTTGAGGTCCAGGCCAATGTCAGAAGTGGAGCTGGTGTCGGACCCACGGTCAACCAAGCTGGTAGTGACATAGGGGATGACAGACAGATTTCGACCCGGATGGATGTCGTCGCGGGCCACCCCAACAAGCTCCCCGGCCAGACTGACTCGAGTGATGTTGTAGCGGCGGGGAATTTCAGACCAGTAGGTGATTTCGTTGTTGCGGCGAATTTGCCTGCCAAAGTTGACCTTCCAGGCACCCTGAGGTGTGCTCCCGTAACGAAGCGTTTTGAAGGGGATCAGAATCTCAGCGCTCCAGCCGGTCTCATCGA
>JAPUKI010000194.1 GCA_027295745.1 Acidobacteriota bacterium | reverse complement strand
GGCTCCGGCATTTGATCGTACAGCCGCTGAATCACCTCTGCCATCTTCAAAGTCACCGTCCCGGCAATGATTATCAAATCACTCTGCCTGGGAGAAGGCCGAAAGATTCCGGCGCCAAATCGATCCATATCAAAACGGGAGGCGCCTGTGGCCATCATCTCGATTGCGCAGCAGGCCAGCCCGAACGTCATGGGCCAGAGCGAAGACTTCCTGGCCCAGTTGAAAACCGTATCGACCGTCGTCGTCACGATATTCTTTTCCATTCGACCTTCAATTAAACCCACTCCAAGGCCCCCTTTTTCCAAACGTAAAAATAACCCACAATCAATATCGCCAAGAAAACCAGCATTTCAATAAATCCGAACAGAGCCAGGTGCTTATAAATGATGGCCCACGGAAATAAAAAGATGGTTTCAACGTCAAAAACCACGAAAAGAATAGCAATGATATAAAAGCGAACCGAAAATCGGTCCCGGGCATCGCCCTCTGGATCCACGCCACATTCGTAGGGCATCAACTTTGTGGCATGAGGTCTGTAGGGTCGAATCAATTTCCCCACCAGCAGCCCCACCACAGGCATAGACAGGGCAACCAGGATGAAAATAAGGATTGGAACATATGCAGCCAGCACTTCACCCTCCTTCACTAGGAGCCTGTCCGATTCATCGGACAGGCTCCTAGCCTAAACGATCGGTCCAAATCTGACAAAGTATCTTAACATATCGATCCTTCTCACCAACATGAGCGCATCACTTGCGGAGCCGGTCCTCAAAATACTCGACCGTTAGTTGTAATCCTTTCTTCAGCTCCACCTGAGGCTCCCAGTTGAGCAGCTTGCGGGCTGCAGAAATATCAGGTCTTCGCCGTTCCGGGTCATCCGGTGGTAGAGGCTCAAAACAGATCTGCGAGCTTGTACCTGTCACTTGACGGACCAGCTCAGCCAGCGAAAGGATAGAAACTTCTACTGGATTTCCAAGGTTGATGGGATGGTGAGCCCCTTCACAATCCATCAACTCCCTTACGCCTCGCACCAGATCAGAAACATAGCAGAAAGAGCGAGTCTGGGATCCATCTCCATAAAGGGTCAGCGGCTCAGCCCGAAGGGCCTGGACGATCAGGTTACTCACGACACGTCCGTCATTGATAGACATTCGAGGACCGTAGGTATTGAAAATCCGGGCAATTCGAATATCGACCTGGTTTTGGTGGTGGTAGTCCATCATCAGGGTCTCAGCCACTCGCTTTCCCTCATCGTAGCAACTGCGCGACCCGATGGGATTGACGTTCCCCCAGTAGTCTTCCGATTGAGGGTGCACTTGAGGATTCCCGTAGACCTCTGAGGTGCTGGCCTGCAGAATACGGGCTCTCACTCGCTTGGCCAAACCCAACATGTTGATGGTTCCCATCACATTGGTCTTGACCGTTTTAACCGGATTGAATTGGTAGTGAACAGGCGATGCCGGACAAGCCAGGTTGTAGATCTGATCCACTTCCAGGAGTATCGGTTGGACCACGTCGTGCCGGATGAAATCAAAGGAGCGGTCACTCAGAAAAGGGTAGATGTTGCGCATGGATCCTGAAAAGAGGTTGTCCAGACACAGCACCTCATGTCCTGCTTGGAGCAGAGACTCACACAAGTGACTTCCGATAAAGCCCGCTCCACCAGTGACGAGAACTCGCATGAGTCTGTGAAATTAAAGGTTCGTGTTCGGGGTTTCAGCAGCCACGTTCCAGGTTCCAAACTGGGGAAAACTCCAAGCGCAAGTCAACCCGAAACCTGGAAGCTGCGATGCGGGACCCTAAAAGCCATAGTAGCCCTGAGCCACAGAGCGGAAATAGAAAATATACACGTAGCCACCCGGAAACTCTTCCGTCCTCGTATAGTTCACTACGATAACGACTTCCGGACGGCCACGGATATGCTGGATAAGGATATCCTTCGCTTCGACGGTAAAGTTTCGGCTCACAGCCGACCGCTTCACTTGGTCAATAATCCTGCGATTGTCCCATCTCGCGATGGTGGCTCTGCCGGAAATGTCTAGCAAAGCTTCATGAAAGTCGTCTCGCTCCATATAGACCGGGACAATTCGATAAACCAGGTAGCCCAAAATAGCTACCAGCAGAAGCAAGACCACGCAACCAAGCCCTGTTTCCCCGCGCTCTTTCCGCATCACGGCGCTACCCATTCCCTGCCTTCCGGCCAGGAGGCCATCCAACGATTTGACTGCACTCACTTAGTTTAACATTCAGATGGGAGTAGGGAGTACGACCACTGATTCTAGTCAGCAACCCTGTCAGAAAAGAAAGCGGTAGGAGACCGCTGACCCCTGACCGCTGGCCTTCTGTATTCTCTCTTCTTCTCCTACCTCCTTTATAATGATTCTCGTGGCCAGCTCAAAAGAACTTTCCTACTCCGGTGTTTCCTACGGACAGGCCTGGGCCAAATCAGCTGATCTCAAGCTCGTGAGTCCCTTTCATCCCAGCAGAGACCAACAAAGAGCTGTCAATGAACTGGTGAGAAACATCGAGAAAGGCCAACAGGAGCAGATTCTGCTGGGAGTCACCGGATCAGGAAAGACCTTCACCATGGCCAAAATTATTGAGAAAGTGAATCGTCCGACCTTGATCTTAAGCCACAACAAGACCTTGGCCGCCCAACTCTATCAGGAATTCAAAAGGTTCTTTCAGGTCAATGCCGTGGAATACTTCGTGAGCTACTACGATTACTACCAGCCCGAAGCCTACATTCCTTCCAGCGATACCTACATTGAGAAAGAGGTACTGATCAATGACGAAATCGATCGACTCCGTCACTCTGCCACCCGATCGCTGTTGGAACGGCGCGACTGCATCATCGTGGCCAGTGTGAGCTGTATCTACGGTTTGGGATCACCCGAAGCCTATCACGGGATGCTCTTGATGTTGAGCAAGGGCCAGCGAATCAAGCGTCAGGAGATTCTGCACAAGTTAGTCGAAATCCAGTATGAGCGCAACGATCAGGAGCTGATGAGAGGAACCTTTCGCGTCCGCGGCGACGTTGTTGAGGTCATCCCTGCCTACGGTGATTACGGTATCCGGATCGAACTTTTCGGAGATGAAATTGACGCCATCTACCAGTTCGATCCCCTCACTGGGGAGATTCTCCAGCCACATCCACGAGTTCCCATCTATCCTAAATCTCACTACGTGATGCCTCGAGGTCAGTGGGATACTGCGGTGAAGAGCATTAGACAGGAGTTGGAGGAACATCGAACGCGCTTAGAGAAAGAAGGACTGCTTGTAGAAGCTCAACGGGTTCACCAACGGACCATGTTTGATCTGGAAATGATCAAGACCGTAGGATACTGTCGGGGAGTCGAAAACTATTCTCGTCATCTGACTGGCCGGCTTCCCGGTGAGGCTCCTCCCACGCTAATGGATTACCTCCCTTCTGATGCCATGGTCTTCATTGATGAAAGTCACGTCACAGTCCCGCAACTTCGCGGCATGTATGAAGGTGACCGTTCACGAAAGCTGAATCTGGTGAAGTATGGATTTCGTCTGCCCTCCGCTTTAGACAATCGACCTCTGAACTTTGCCGAGGTACAAGCTCGGTTGCCTCAGACGCTGTACGTGTCGGCCACGCCCGGACCCTACGAATTGAAGCGATGTGGTGGAGCGACCGTCCAACAGATTATTCGACCGACCGGCCTGATGGACCCAGAAATCGAGGTGCGGCCAGTCAAAGGCCAGATTGAGGACTTGTTGGAGGAAATTCGTCAGCGAGCGGAACAAAAGGAACGGGTCCTGGTGACCACGCTCACCAAGCGAATGGCCGAGGAACTGTGCGAATACTACACTGAACTGGGAGTTGCCGTCTGTTATCTCCATTCGGAGATCAGCACCCTGGATCGAGTGCAGATTCTCAGGGAGCTTCGGCTCGGAAAGTTCGACGTCTTGATTGGAGTCAACCTTCTGCGGGAGGGTCTGGATCTGCCAGAAGTCTCTCTGGTCGCTATCCTGGATGCGGACAAGGAAGGATTCTTGCGTAGCGGCACATCTTTGATTCAAACCGCCGGGAGAGCTTCCCGTAACGTCAACGGAAGGGTCATAATGTACGCCGATGTGATCACCCGTTCGATGACCACAGCCATTGAAGAAACGGAACGGCGTCGGAAGATCCAAAAAAAATACAACCAAAGGAATGGCATTACTCCTCAAACCATTCGCAAACCAGTCGATGCCACCCTTTTACAGATGACACAGCTGGATTACTTTGAGGCCCCCCTGGTGGCAGAGGAGCTTGAGAAGTACTCCTCAGCAGAAGAAATCAGGGAAGAGATGGCGAAGCTGGAGACCCAAATGAAGACTGCCGCCCAACACTTTGACTTTGAAAAGGCGGCTGAGTACCGAGACAGAATCAAGCGCTTGAAAGAGCTGGACCTGCAGCTGGGATTCTCCAGTGACAAGCCGGAAATACCTTAAAATGCACATTCAACCGGTCTCCTCTCTGCGGGGAGAGATACATCTCCCCGGGGACAAATCGATCTCGCACCGCTATGCCATTCTTGGGGCCATGGCCAACGGGACCACCAGAATTTCTCACTTTTCAGACAGCCAGGATTGTCAGGCTACCCTTCACTGTCTCAGAGCACTTGGCTTGAGGATTCGCCAGTCAGGAAATGAGATCGAAATCCGAAGTGAAGGATGGAAAAAGTTTCAGCAACCCAGGGAGCTACTCAATGCCGGAAACAGCGGAACGACCATTCGCCTTCTCTCTGCCTTGCTTTCCGCTGCCCCCTTTGTTTCGACCATCCAAGGAGACGACTCTTTGAATCATCGGCCCATGAAGCGCATTATGACGCCTCTCATGCAAATGGGAGCGGAAATCGGGGCGACCAACGATGAATTCCCACCTTTGCGTATCACGGGTTCACAACTTCGGGGGATTCATTACCGGCTGCCAGTGCCCAGTGCTCAGGTGAAATCGTGTATTCTCCTGGCCGGACTCATGGCCCAGGGAGAAACCACGGTGGTAGAAGAAACTCCTTCCCGAGATCACACTGAACGCGCACTACCCTTCTTCGATGTCGTCCTGACAGGAGCGAACCGGCGATTAAAAGTGAGAGGTCCAGCATTTCTAAGAGCAGCGCAAATGCAGATCCCTGGCGACTTCTCTTCCGCCGTGTATTTCATCATCGCAGCTCTTATAGTTCCCGGTGCAGAGATCTGGTTACGAAGAGTAGGAGTGAATCCCTCCCGAGCTGGTCTGCTCACTCTGCTGGAAAATGCGGGAGCCCGGGTTGAAAAGACAAATCTCAGGGAGTTTAACTCTGAACCAGTCTGCGACCTGAAGGTTTGCTTTAGCCATGAGCCGCTCAGCAGATTTCCCCTTGAGATCAGTGGAGAGCAGCTCCCCAACATGATTGACGAAATTCCAGCTTTGGCTGTCCTGGCAACACGTCTTGAGCGGGGACTCAGTGTCAGGGGAGCAGAAGAACTACGCAAGAAGGAATCCGACAGGATCCACTCTATAGTGGTGAATTTGAGAAATCTAGGCGTGCGGGTGGAAGAGTTTCCAGACGGCTTTTGCGTTCCGCCGGGCCAACAGCTTCAGGGCGGAAGGGTCCAAACCTTTGGAGATCATAGAATTGCTATGGCCTTTGCAGTGGCCGGATTGATCGCCACAGAACCGGTCGAATTAGACCACCCGTCCTGTGTATCCGTATCCTTCCCGGAATTTTTCAAAGTACTTCAATCTCTGAGTTCCCGAACCTGAAAGTGGAAAGGCACATTTATATCGTAGGATTCATGGGAAGCGGAAAATCAACGATTGGTCCGATCCTGGCTGGTGAGATGGATCGTCCTTTCTACGATCTGGATGAGCTGATCGAGAAAGAGCAGGAGAGAAGCATCTCCGATATCTTCGAGTCCCAGGGAGAGGCATTCTACCGACAACTGGAGTCGCACAAATTGTTTCAAAGCAAACATTTCATGCCCTGCGTCATGGCGCTGGGAGGAGGAACCTTCGCCAGCAAATTCAACCGCGACTTCATCTCGAAACACGGGCTCTCGGTGTGGCTCAAGATTCCCATTCAGCTAGCAAGGGAACGATGCCGGGACTCACAGCATCGCCCTTTAGCAAAAGACCCGGCACGGTGGGAATCGCTTTTTCACCTTCGCGAACCGGACTATAGCCTGGCCAACATCCAGGTGGAGGTTCAAGGCAAGTCCGCCCAACAAATCTGCTCGGAAGTGCACACCCAATTGACGGACATGAGATAATTCTTTCAGTGGTCGGGCGGCTTTGCTAAGATAATCGACGATGTTGAAAGCGCTTCCCTTCTTCTTTCTCTTTTCCCTGAACTTTTTGGTGGCCAGTTCCTTTTCCTTAAATCAGATCTCCGACTTGTTCCCTTCCCGGGGCTTTGAGGATCAGATCGAGTTTTGGAAGGCGATTTTTACCCACTACGGCGAGAGGGATGTCCTTCTCCATGACCAAAACGATCTTCGCCTGATCTACGAAGTGGTCAGGTTCGCCAGGGAGGTGGGTGACGATCAAGCCGAATTCAGACGTCAGAGAAAAGAAACGGACAGGAGGGAAGAAGAGCTCCAGCTGATCTTTGAAGAGATCCGCAGATACGGTTCCAATTCAGAGAAGCTCACCAGAAGGCATCAGGACATCATTCACCTTCTTCAGTCTCACGGCTACTCTCTTTCCCCCAGTTCATTGAGAACACTAGGGAGGAACATCCGTTCCCAACGGGGGATCAAGGAAAAGTTTCGGGAAGGTCTGATTCGCTCTGGAAAATATCTCAGCGAGATTGAAGAAGTCTTTCAGGAGCACAATCTGCCCTCGGAACTCGCTCTTTTACCCCATGTCGAGTCCTCCTTTAATTACAGTGCTTACTCTAAACGAGGCGCGGCTGGTATCTGGCAGTTCATTCGCGGGACTGGACGCCGATTCATGAGGATCGACAGTAGGGTTGATGAGCGCCTGGATCCTTTGCAATCGAGTGAAGCCGCGGCCCGGTTGTTGAAAGACAACTATGACGCTTTAGGAGCTTGGCCCTTGGCCGTGACCGCCTTCAATCATGGCCAGAACGGGATGATGCGGGCCAAGAGAAGCTTTGGCACCGATATGGGTGAGATTATCAAAAGCTACAAATCCCGAACCTTCGGATTCGCCAGCAAGAATTTCTATGTCGAGTTCTTAGCAGCCATCGAAGTGGCCCGGAACTATTCGGACTACTTCGGCCCCTTGGATATTGCCTCTTCCCGGCAATATGACACCATCTCTTTGAAAAGATCACATCGTGTGAGTCATGTCACTCAGATTCCAAACCTGACAGAGAAAGTCCTACGGGAGTATAACCCGCACATCATGGCGGGAGTCTGGCAAGGATCGAGAGTCCTACCCGCCGGACTCGAGCTTCATCTTCCAAAGGGGCAGGGAGAAGTGGTGCAGGCAGCACTTGAGACAGCTCCCCCCGCCCCCAGCCCAATTCTGGTGGCCGAGGACGGATCGATTGGTTACCGGGTGCAGCATGGTGACACCTTACTCGTCATAGCGGGCAGAGTTGGCAGTTCCGTCTCCACACTTCAGAATGCTAACAACATCCCTAATCCGGACCGAATCTATCCGGGACAGCTTCTTTCCATCTCGGATGCTTCTCAACGGCCCCTTCAATACCGCGTCAGGTCAGGCGACACTTTAACTGAGATTGCCAGCAGATTTGGCATCTCTTTTCAACAGCTGCAGCAAGTTAACCAGATCGACGACCCCCACCGTATCTTTCTGGGCCAAGTCCTTCTCATCCCCTAGTCCTGACTTTGTAAAAGTCAGGACTAGGGGATGAGAAGGACTAAATTCTAAATCCCAAATCTCAAATTCCAAACAAATACCAAATTCTAAATTCTAAACAAATTCGGAATTCAAACGTTTGAAATTTGTGATTTGGGATTTGGAATTTGTTTGGAATTTGGAGCTTGGAATTTGGGATTTGCTTCATCTCGGGGCGTAAAAGTCAACCCGTTCTTTGAGGCATCATAGTCAACCAACACTTCTTGTCCTTCCTCGACCGCTCCCTGAAGAATCAAGCGAGCGAGAGGGTTCTCCAGCTCCTTTTGAATACTGCGCTTCAAGGGACGAGCACCA
>JAPUKI010000193.1 GCA_027295745.1 Acidobacteriota bacterium | reverse complement strand
GATACCGTGATCGCCTTTGGAAAAGAGGGGCAGGAAATCTTTCGCACTACAGTCGAAGAGCCCATACACGTTCGGGACCCCAAGCACCAAAACTCTATTTAGAGGAGCACAGGATGTCGAAAGCAACGACCACAGATCGGGATCAAGCCCTAGCCAAGGAAATCGTCCTTTGCCGCAGTGCGCTGGCTGGGGCATTATCCCTCGCTTTCCATCACCCGAATTCTGAGATCTTTGCCGCTTTGGGTTCTGAGAAAGCCCGGGAGAGAATTTTGCAAGCCGCTGCTCTCCTGGATAGGCAGGGAGAAAACCTGGAGCCGATCGAGTCGGGGTCACTCCAGGAGGATCAACCACTGAATTTGGCCGATCGGGCTGCAGCCTGGCTGAAGGTATTATTCACTCTCCGCCTGGATGAGCTCCTGAGCGCTCATGGACGACTGTTTGGACACACGGCCCGAGGGGTGGTCTGCCCCTACGAGACGGAATACGGCCAGGAGGGACTATTTCAGCAGCCTGCACAGCTGGCCACCTTGACAGGATTGTATGGGGTCTTTGGCCTGAAGGTGCGGCAGACAGAGCGGGAGCGCCCCGATCACATTAGCTGCGAATTGGAGTTCCTGGAATTTCTTCTAGAAAAGCAGGCTTATGCACAGGAGCAGGGTGATCAGTCCATGGGACAGGCGACGCGCCGGGCCACGCGGCTCTTTTTGAAGGAACACTTGGGTCGTTTTGGAAGGGCCTTTGGAGCCCAGTTGAAGAAGCACGATCCCGAAGGGTTTTTCGGAAAGGCCGGAGACCTTACCCTCAACTTTCTGACTTTCGAGTGCCATCGGCTGGGTCTCGAGCCAGGCCTCGTTCAGTTGCCCCTGAGATCAGCTGCAGAGGATCGGGTGCCCATGGCCTGTGGCGGCGAATCCAACCTGGTGCAGATAGACGGGTAGGAGGGCAAGCCAAGACAATGGAAATGAAGACTTTAATACCCCCTTTTTGCCTCGAGTTCGATCCCCGACTCATGGAAAGTGCGGTCATGCTGCGTATCGTTGGTCATCCCCTGGAATCCGAATTTCACCAGGAGCGGGACCGGGCCTATGAGGTCACTGAAGAAGAGGAGCGTGACCAAAAGTTCAATCAGCTTCACCGGCAATGGTTTCTCCGTCTCGATTTGGGACGTTCCGTGGGAGGGGCGCTCGACGACTACTCCGTATTGATGCGCGACACCTCGAGTTGCCGTGTAATGTTGGCTGTTTTCGCTAAGGAGGAAGGGGCAGACCTCTATGGGGCATTCCCAAAGACCATTGTGTTGAAGCTGCGGCCGGCAAGCCTGCTGGAGGAGTCGACGCTCCTGACCTTTCTTCGCCACGAGTTCATGCACCTTTCCGACATGCTGGACCCGTGCTTTGTCTACCAACCGGAGTTGCCGAAATCTGAGGCGGGACCGACCTACGACAATCTGCTCCAGGAGCGCTATCGAGTCTTGTGGGACACCTGGATCGATGGCAGATTGCATCGTCAGGGCCGGGCCCCGGCAGGCGTGAAGCAAAAGCGCCGGGCAGAATTTAAGTCGACTTTTTCCATGCTCGGCGAGAGCTGGGAAGGGAAGTTCTCGCAGTGGTTTGACTGGCCGGTTCACAGACACCAGGATCTGGTGGCCTTCGCCTTGCATCCGGAGTCGGGGGAGCCACAGACAGCTTCACAACAGGTGCAGACGGGACGTTGTCCTCTGTGCCGCTTTCCCTCCTTTGATTTCGCGGAAGGTCGGAATCTTTCCAGCCAAACGGTGGAAGAAATCGTTCTGGATTTTCCTGACTGGAGCGTTGATCAGGGAGTGTGCCGGCAGTGCAGTGACCTCTATCAGACGCGGCCCATGTCACGATTGGCTGAGGCAGAGCTGCCTACGGGGTTTAAATGATTCTCCTTAAATCTAGCGGAGGAAGATCTGATGGGTAATTCGGAACATGGAAGAGTCGCCAAACAAGGGGGAGAGGCCTGGAACAAGTGGAGAAAAGAGCATGGTGAGTTAACCCCTGATCTCAGCGGTGAGCAGCTCCATAAGGTAGACCTCAAGGAGGCGGATCTCAGCCAGGTGAATATGACCGAGACTCTCCTGACCAAGGCTGACTTCAGAGGAGCCAACATTCAAGGGGCTAACTTGACGGAAGCCAACCTATGGGGAGCCAACCTGAGCGGAGCCAACTTGAGCGGAGCCAACCTGAGGAGTGCCAACCTGAGGAGTGCTAATCTGAAAAGGGCTGACCTGCAGAGTGCCGACTTAGGCCAAACAGAACTGCTCTTCGGGGACCTGACCGGAGCCAACTTTAAATCTGTTAATCTCAGCGGTGCGAAGTTTGTCCATGCCGACCTGACGGGGGTCGATCTCAGCGGAGCCAACCTGCAAGACATCCAAAACTGGACCGATATTAAAAGCATCGATCGGGCTAACGTTCATGGAGTCATCAATCCTCCAGATGGCTTTCTGAAATGGGCAGAAGAGAATGGTGCTATCGCCGTCCCTTCTGATGATGAATGAGAGACTCAAAATTGAGAGGTAAAACGAGAGAAGCTAAGCTCTCGCGCTTGTCATGACGAAAAACAACAAAGCTGACGTCATTGTTATTGGTTCGGGTCAAAATGGGCTGATCGTGGCCAACTACATGTCCAAGGCGGTACTCAAGGTTTTAATCATGGAGAGGCGCCTGGAGGCGGGAGGAGGGCTGAGTACAGAGGAGATTACGGTCTCCGGTTTCCTGCACAATCTGCACTCCTACTTCCACGACACCATCAATATCATGCCCGCTTTCCAGGATCTGCCCTTTGAGGAGTTCAATGCCCGCTATTATCGTCCTCCCGTGCAGATGGGTACGATCCTTCCCGATGGCCGCTCTCTATGCATGTACAACGATCGGGAAAAGACAATCGAGAGTATCGCCCGCTTTTCCGAGAAGGATGCCGCCAAGTGGCAAGAGGTCTGCGACAACTACGAGGAGTTTATTGGGACCGTCATTGTACCGGCTCTCTACAGCGCTCCCTCACCCCCCTCCGAGCAGGTATTGGTGCTGGAGGGTTCACCGGAAGGGATGGAGTGGCTGCGAATCATGCGGATGTCACCCGAGGAAGTCGTGGACGAGTTTTTTGAAAACGACGTGGTCAAAGCGATGGTACTCCATCAGCTGCCGATTCCCCGGGGCGTCCTGCCGGACTATACCGGACTGGGTGCCATCGTACCGTTGGTCATTTGCCAGGTGGAACATTCCCAGATTGCCCTGGGTGGCTCACATACCCCGGCTCACGCCATGTGGCGGGCGCTGATTCGAGCCGGCGGGGACACCAAGTCGCTGGCCCACGTTTCAAAAATACTCATTGAAGATGGCGCTGCGGTGGGGGTGGAGCTGGAGAGCGGCGAGAAGTATTACGCTCCAACCATAGTGAGTGGCATCGATGCCAAACAGACCTTTTTGAAACTGGTGGGTCGAGACCATCTCGATCCCGCCATAATCGAGAAAATTGAAAAGTTTCGCCTGGACGAGTTTTCGGTTTTCGGTGTCCATTTGGCCCTGCGGGAAGCTCCCCAGTTTGAGGTCCAGAAGGGCTATGAGGACGTCAACCAGGCTTTCCGATTGAACATCGGTTTCGACAGCCCAGACGATTTTACGACGGTCATTGCCCAAATCCGGCAGGGACAACTTCCCGAAAAGCTGGCCTTTATCGCCAGCGTTCCCACCCTGTTTGATCCTTCTCAGGCACCCGAAGGTTTTCACACCGCTTTTATCTGGCAGCTGGTACCCAGAAAGATAAAGGGCGTCAACTGGGAAGATGTGGACGAAGAGTACATGCATCGGTGCATTGCCAAGTGGCGTGAGTACGCACCTAATCTGACCGAGAAGAACATTATAAAGGCAGTGACCCAAACACCGGTCGATATCGCCAACCGAATTATCAATATGGACGAAGGAGGGGTCTTCATGGGCCGAATGGTTCTGGCGCAGATGGAGGGATTTCGACCCATCCCTGAGTTGGCTCAGTTTCGGACACCCATTAAGGGTCTGTATTTGTGTGGATCATGTATGCATCCCGGGGGAGGGGTCATCGGAGGTCCCGGGGTGATTGCGGCCGATGTGATTGGCGATGACCTCAAGATCGACAAATGGTGGGAAGCATCGGACTACTAGGTGATTAAGCGAGGCACTAAGGGAAGGAGAACACCAGATGATTAAGATAAGGAACAGCTTCCTGTGTGATAAACCCATAGCAGAAGTGTTTGGACTCTTCGCCCGAATCGACAAGCTGGCCTGGGCTTTTCCAACCGTGAATCGGGTGGAAGTGATCGATGAGGACACTGTCGCTATCGGCATCCTGCTGAAAATGGGACTTCTCCCTCTGGACAACAACCTGACACTGGAGGTCAAAGAGCGAACAAGTCCAAGCCGGTTGGTTGCCGAAGGAGTTGCCACGCCGGGAGGAGGACTGGCCCGGGCTGCGAAACTAGTGGGAGGTAAAGATGAAGGGCTCACCTACATTGGCCTGTATTTGGACCTTGAGGAGCTGGGTTCCGAACAATGCCGGGTTCGCTACTTGATTACCTGCGATGCCACCGGCAATTTGAAGCGAATCTATGATGCCATCATTCGGGGGCAACGAAAGAAGCTGGAGTCTGAATTCATTGCCAACGTAGGAGAGCTTATGGGCGGACAAGTCGTCGAGGAGAATCCAATCTAAATGAAAGAGGAATACGACGGGATCATTCTTGGTGGTGGGCACAACGGCTTGATTTGCGGGGGTTATCTGGCCAGAGCGGGTCTGAATATCCTGGTGGTGGAGCAACATCTGGAGATCGGAGGGGGTTTGGACTCCCATGAAGGCGCACGCAGCGGCTTTTGGCACAACGTGCATTCCAATAATCACCGTGGCGTGTGTGATCTCAAGTGGTACAAGGACCTGGGGATGGACGAGATGGGCCAGGAGTATATCCGGCTGCCCATCTCCGTGGCCCTGCTCACCAAGGATCACAAGGCCATTCTCTGGTATGCCGATGAACCCGAGAGAACAGCCGAATCCATAGGCCGGTTCAGCAAAAAGGACGCCAAGGCCTTCCTGGAAGTCAACAAGAAATACGGCGGGCTGGCCAAAGAGATCTTCGCCCGAGAGCAGTACTCCCCACCGCTTCCTTTTGAGGAGAAGAAGGCTATCCTGGAAAAGAGCGAAGAGGGCAGACAGTACCTGGAGTGGCAGCCTCTCTCAATAAACGATGCTGTTTGTAAGATCTTTGAGAACGACGTGGTCCGGGGAATGATTGGGTTTCTTTCCGTTATAAGAGGTTTCGAAACCGACTCACCCGGCCTGGGATTTATTCCTCCGACTGCTGTCGCCGCCGGCGTGCATACCCAGATGTCCAAGGGGACCACCCACAAGCTGGGACACTCCCTCCATAAGATGATCACCTTGAGCGGAGCGGACCTGATTGATGGCATGGCCGTGAAGGAAATCCTGATGGAGGACGGCCGAGCGGCTGGTGTGCAGTTGAAGGACGGCAGAACCTTTCGGGCCAGCAAATTCGTGGTCAGCAGCCTCAACCCCACCCAAACTTTCCTGGACATGGTGGGAGAGGAGCATCTTGAGCCTGAGTTTGCCCAAAAGGTGAAGAATTTTAAGTATTCCAATACCACCCCTCTGTTCACTTTACTGCTGGCCTTAAACCAACGCCTCTACTGGAAGGCAGCAGAGTACGAACCCGATGTGAACGACGCCTGGTACATCATTGCCGGGCTTGACGGGTTTAACGACATTCACGAGCTTTACGAGGACTGTGCTGCCCGTCGCCTGCCCAGATCGCTTCAGCTACTGGGGGCCCAACCCGCCCAGCACGACCCAACTCAGGCTCCACCCGGCAAATGCACGGCCTTCTGGTGGCAGATCGCACCTGGCAACCTCTCCGAAGAGGAAGGAGGACCCGACCGCTGGGACCATATTCGCGAGGAGTTCGCTGAACGCTGCGTACAACACCTGTCCCACTATGCCGAGAACCTCACTTCAGAGAATATTGTCGAGCAGTTCGGGCAGACCCCCATCGACATTGAGCGCCATCTTCCCAACATGGCGGGCGGAGACATTCAGGTCGGAGAACTCAGTGAAAACCAGATCTTCGACAAGCGACCCTTCCCTGAATGCAGCCAGTACCGAACGCCTGTCAAGGGTCTGTACTTGTGCGGCGCCTCCTGCCATCCCGGTGGGAACATCAGCGGTGCGCCCGGATACAATTCCGCAGGCGTCATCTGTGGGGATTTGGGAATGGAGCCCTGGTGGAATCCACCCGACGCACGCGAGCACTGGGAGTCGCTGGCTAAGGGAAAGAAGAGGTGAACGTCTCAGGGGGTTTATGAGCAAGCGCACTTTTCCTTCGGTACCGGAGCTGTTTTCAAAATGGGTCAGAGGCTGGGTATGGGATTTCCTCGGATACGACCAAGACAGCGGATGGAACGATTCTTTTGAACTAACCTATAAAGTGAGACGTAAAATTGTGGTCATTCCTTTTCCTGCCCGCCAGGAGTTTAAGACGAAGGAAGATGCGCTCGAACATGCGATGTCCGATGCCCGAAAGTGGGTCGACCAGCATGGATTGAAAGAAATTCTGGAGTTGGGCCAAGAGGTAGAAATAAGAGTTAGCCTGAAGGACTACCCCAAGGCCTTTACGTCCTTACCCTTCTCAACCCTTGAAATCAACCTTGGCGATCCTGTCCGATTCATCTTTACAGGAGAGGAGGGGACCGTCTGTGATGCAGTCTTCGAAGGCCAGGAATCAGGCTATTATAAGATCACTTACGAGGTGGACCGAGGTGACGGCTTGTTCTTTCGGACGGACGTGTTCGGGCTCGAGAAGGTGGGTCAAGGGAAACAACGCGTAACAGCTCTCCCGGCGACTCCAGATTAGCTTCTTGCTCAAGAAAGAATACGTTTGAGTCATCTGTTTCCCTTGACTCACAGTCATGGTGTCATTGAAGCCGGCACGGCTAGAACCAGCATTACGACCGTCCCCACAACCAGCCACCAGGCCGTCTCCTTGGGCCCACAACTGGCATCGTCCAGACTCTCCGGCAGCAGTTCAGCAACCACCAGAAAGATCATGGCACCTGCTGCAAATCCGAGTCCGGCTGGCAGCAAGCTCTGGAAGAAAGATACGGCAAGGACAGCTGGAACAGCTGCCAGAGGCTGCGGAAAACTGGAAAGGACCGAATAGTAAATACAGTGGAGGACCGAGACCCCACGCGCTCGTAAAGGCAAGGATATGGCAATTCCTTCGGGAATATTGTGGACCGCTATCACCAGAGCAACCAGGAAACCAAACTCCAACTCGCCCGTCGCATAGCCGACACCGATAGCGATTCCCTCCGGAATGCTGTGAATGGACATGCCAACCAAGACCAGAATTCCCTTACGTGAATCCTTCTCACTGAGGCCTGAAATTTTCCAGTGTCTTCCCTCCACTAACCTGGAGGCAGTGGAAAGAAACAGTGCCCCTCCTAACATCCCAAGCCCTAGTTCCCAAGGTGGACCTCTTCGCAGAGCCTCTCCAGAGAGGCTAAAGACGGAAGCAGAAAGCATCATTCCCCCCGCCAAGGCCGCCGAGCGGCCCTGCCAGCGCCGCGAGAGATTGCGGACAAAAATGAAGGGCAAAGCACCCAACCCGGTTGCCAAAGCGGTCAACAGAGCGGCAACGAATGTCGTCCATACGAGCTCAGACATCGGGGTGCTCTAGGCGGGCTTTATGCATAGGGTTTCGTGGCGAAGTGCCGCTGGCGCCGCGATGACAAGGCGTGCGAGGGCACCCGCTTGCGGGTCGGGCCCCGCAGACGTACTCATGGAGTACGCCGAGGAGCCCAAGGAAGCACAACGCAGTCAGCGTGGATAATTGCGGCACTGCAGTAGAAAATTTATGCATAATCCCGCCTAGGTCGGAATCCACTGGGCTGACAGATTGCTTAAGTTTTTTCTCTCTTGAGCAAATGGTTATTCTGGCGTCGCCGGGACAGCTGCTTTGCGATGACTTCCTAGACCATACTTTTTCATTTTGTAGCGCAAAGTGTCGCGGGTTACCGAAAGCAAGCGTGAGGCTTGCGTCTGATTGCCCCCTGCTTTAACTAGAGCTTGCCGAATCAAGTCCTCTTCCACCTCGTAGAGGTCAATCCCCTGTGAAGGGATGGATAACCTTTCATCAGGCAGAAGGCCTTTCGATCCAAGTTCGAATTCCGAGATTCGCACAGGTAGTACATGTTCGTCGATATAGCCCTCGTCCTGTAAAATCATGGCCCGCTCAATGGCGTTTCTTAATTCTCGAACGTTTCCAGGCCAATGATAGCTTTCCAGGATCTTCATCGCTTTGGGAGGGACCCCTTTGATGGCTTTTCTGAAGCGCAGATTGTATGCCTTGACGAAATGATCGACCAGGAGACTAATGTCTTCGCGGCGCTCCCGGAGAGGTGGCAAGATGATCGAGATGACGGAAAGGCGATAGAATAGATCCTCCCGAAACTGGCCCTGTGCAGCCATCTTTTCGAGATCTTTGTTGCTGGCACAAACCACTCTAACGTTCGTCCGGATGTCTTTGACTCCGCCGACCCTGCGGAAGGTCTGATCTTCGAGAACTCGCAGAACTTTGGACTGCAGGTTGAGATGCAGCTCACTGATTTCGTCGAAAAAGACCGTGCCTCCATCCGCCAATTCAAATAAGCCCTTTTTCATGGTCTTGGCATCAGTAAAAGCTCCTCGCTCGTGTCCGAACAGCTCATTCTCCAGCAGCTGCTCCGGTATGGCGGCACAATTGAGGATCACGAAAGGCTGTTTTTTTCTCCTGCTC
>JAPUKI010000192.1 GCA_027295745.1 Acidobacteriota bacterium | reverse complement strand
TTTGGTGAGGTACTGATTAGAGATTTCGGCCAGCTTGCTCCAGGTGACGATCTTGTGCCACTCCGTTCTCTCCTGTCGTTCTCCATTCTGGTTGTTCCACCGTTCATTAGTGGCCACGGAAAAATTGGTAACAGGAGTTCCCGAGGAGGTGTATCTCATCTCAGGATCCTGTCCCAAGCGTCCTACTAAAATCACCCGATTCACCATAATTTTTACCTCCAAATTGATAAGTTTCTCTTACTATAACGTCGGCCTCTGAAAAAATGCGAAAGATTCGGCTAAAAAGCTGACAACTAACACCTGACAGCTGACAAAAGATTACTGATGTGGAACCTGGAAGGTGCGCCGAAGCGCGCACTACCTCCTGAGGGTGGCGTAGTAAAGGCTGTTGAAGAGAAACTTATAGGTTCCTCGCGTTTGAGCTCGAAATTGGGTTCGAAAACCGATCAGTATCAATTTTCCCTTCTCCAGCCTAAACTCGGCCAAGGCCGTTTTGTCCGCCAGATGCTCTTCACCGGTAATCCAGCCGCTCAAGAGTAAATCTTCAGAGCTGTACTGGACCACTGGCAGGCCTCGGGACAAGTGAAAGGCAGGAGAGGAATCAAACATCACCGCCGCTTCTTCCATCATCCCATACCCAATCGGATGACGGTTATTCACCTTCACACGCAAGAGAGAGCCGGGAGCGTAAAACTCCTGGGAGCTCACCCCTTCAGTGGGATCGGAAGCACCCAGTTGCCATTGCAGGAGCGGCAATTGGGTGGCCGCTCCCAGAAACAGAAGAGTACCTCCTGATGCGGCAAATTGCTTCAAGCGGGCCACTCCCTCCGCCCCCAGGCCACCCCGATATTGCTCCGGGTAGGGGTAACCTAATCCCTGCTCTATCTGTCCCGGATCTTGATGGGGAATGACGATGACATCGAAATTGGAAAGATCACCTTCTCGAATGTCTGGGTCGGAAAGACTGTGATAAGGAAATTCGTAGCGCTCCAGGATCCAGCGCGTCCACCCTTCATCCATAGCACCATAGAAGCTTTGGTACAGGCCGACCCTGGGCAGGCGAATCTGTTGCCAAGCCAATTCCGGCCACTTCTTCACGCGCCGAACCCGAATGGGAAGCCCCTCCAGCAGTTCTTGAAATTGTGTTGCATCTTCCTCGAATTTGACCATCAGCGTTCCCACAGGAAAGCCTTCTCCCTCGGCTCGGAAACCATTCGGGGCCCAGGACACCGAGTGACCTTTCTTCAGGAGACGGTTCGCCAGTCGGGCAAAGGAGTTGCTGGTGTGGGAAAACAACCAGTAGACACCTTCTCCCTGGATTTGACCCTCAGGAATCCTCACTTCACCCACTTCTTGGAGGGATGCCTGGAAAGGTTCCTGGACCTGATAGGTCTCAACTCCCAGCTGAATTCCCAGCGTCTGTGCAGTGACATCGAAGGGGCGCCGGAGCGGCCCACCCGGATACTGACGTGATTCTGGATAATGCTGGATCTCCAGTAGTGTCTTGGCAAAGGCCCCATAGGGCTGCTGCAGCAAAATCACATAACTTCCAGCCGGGAATTCTCGGCGATCCTGGCTGCCCAGGGGAGCCGAGACAAGTTGGGAGGAGCTGACCTGGAAGGGTTCCTTCGCCCGGTGGATCTCCACTTCTCCCAACTCCAATACATGAAGCAGGTCATACAGAGTCTGGAGATCGCGCTGATCAGGAGGCACCACAAAAGCATAGGGCGCACTTCTCTGGATGGCCTGAACTCCCACCTGGTAAAAATTTCGCAGCCAGGTCCTCCGATGACGAGCTCCATGAAGCAGCGCGGCCCTCAAAGCCACCTTCTGGTATTCGACAATATCGCGAAGCCGCCAGATCCCACCCGGCCAGGGAACGGGAAAGTTCCAACTGGGTCGGTGGGCATTGTAGTTTCTGCCTGACCGAAGCTCTTCCCTTCTCACAACAATGGGTGTGGCCAGACGGGCACTGGCCGTTTCCAAAAGGATTCGGACACCAGCGTGATAGTGCTGATAAGCGCGAGCCGGAGTATAGGCATCATAAATGGCCTGGGTCACGATCCCTTCCTTACCCGCGCCGATCAGGGCCGAAAACAGATTCCCTCCAAGTGCCACGATCTCGGCCCGTAAGATCGGATCGACATTGGAATCGATGGGATCAATGAAGGGAGGCACAAACATGCGCGGGCCGTAAGGACCCATCTCATGCACATCGACGATGATGTGAGGATGCCAGACATTGTGAATCTTCTCAACGGCTAAACGTGTTTCCTTCTGTGTGAACATGTACCAGTCGCGGTTGTTGTCGTGTCCCACATAGGTGTGGTAAAGCTGGGGTGGAGGGGAGCCTTCGGCAGGCGTTCCCAAGGTCTGTTTGTACCAGTGATTCACGATGTTCACGCCATCGGGATTCAAGGACGGCACCAGCAGAAAAATGACGTTTTGGAGGATTTCCTGAGTTTCAGGATCCTCTCCTCGAGCCAGGTCATAAGCCAGTTCCATGGACATTTGGGCCGAAGCCACTTCCGTGGAGTGAACAGCACAGGTGGTCAGCACGATGGTTTTACCCCGCTCAATCAGGTCCTGGGGGCCTGCAGTCAGTTTGCGGGGGTCAGCCAAAAACGCCTGGATCTCTTGAAAAGTTGCCAGATCGGCCAGTGTGGCAGGATCGGAAATCACCACCATAACGAAGGGGTTCTCCTGGGTCGTCTGCCCCAGTTCCACCAGCATCACCCTGTCACTGTTTTGGGCCAGTGCCTTGAAATAGCTTACAATCTCTTGCCAGTCGGCCAGCTCGCGATCCGCTCCCACCTGAAATCCCAGAAACGCTTCAGGCGATGGAATTTCTTCTCCCCACATCGGGAGAACCAGTCTTATCAAGATCAGGGCGAGAAAAGTGCTTTTTCTCATTGCTGTTTCGTCGGTTCTTCGATGACCTGATAGAGCATAACACTACCCAGGAGGGTCAGGAGAGCTGCCCACAGGGTCACTCCCCGGTATCCCATCTGTGAGTATAGATTTCCCGCTACCAAAACGGAAACGGAAATTCCCACCTGTGAAAAAGTATTCCTCAAGGCCAGAAAGGAACCTCTTTGCTCCCTCTGGACAAGCTCGGTCTGCAGGGTGTGAAGGGCTGTCTGGCGGAAGGCGATGCACAGACTGATGATAAAAAAGAGCCCAAACAAGGGGCTTCCCCACTCCAGGCGGTCCAGCGCCAGCAGAGGAACAATGAGCAGTGTGTTGGCTACAAGAAACACTCTTCTCTTGGTGAAACGGTCGCTGATCCATCCGGAGATCAGGCTCCCCACGGCTGCCGCCACACCGGCCGTCACAAATAACCAGGCAATCTGAATCGGTCGAAGTCCAAAGCTCTGATTCAGGTAGTCGGAAATGAATGTCAAGAAGGCCAGAGTTGCTCCCGAGACACAAAAAGAAACAGCCACAGCTGCCCGCCTCTCGCGGTGCTGAAGCAGACGAGGATACATGCCGAAATAGAACCGCATGGAGCGGGGCAAAGAGAGGGTCTCTTGAGGAAGAAAGAAAAGAGAGCAAATGAGTAAGAGAAAGGCCACTAAAGAAGAGCCTAAAAAAATCGTTCTCCAGTTCCAAGTCTGGGCCACCCATGCCGCCATGGGCACTCCCAGGATCAAAGCCGCGAAGTAAGAACTTAAGATCACTCCCATGGCGCGTCCGCGACGCTCATAGGGAAAAAAATCTCCCACCAGACTGGCCGTGCAAGTGGAGAGCAGCCCGGCCATCAGACCGGTGCTCACTCTGAGCCAGAATAGCTGAGAATATCCTTGAACTGTATAGGTCAAAAGTGCTATCAAAGAGAATAAAAATAGTCCTATACGAAGAAAGATCAAGCGACCGAAGCGGTCTGACAGCGGACCCAGGCAGAGACTGCACAGGGCGGCCGCCAGAGCGTAGCCGCTAAAGAGCCATCCCAGAGTTCTCATGGAAACATCCAACTCGCGCCCCAGAATGGGTAAGAGGGGAATCAGCAGTTGATTATCGGCCGTGGCCAGAAACAAGACTCCGAAAAGTACGGCAATGATCACTCTCGAGCCCTGAACTTTAGGCATGGATTTTCAGGTTCCAAATTTCAGCTGTTAGGTGTCAGCTGTCAGGTGTTTTGGCCTCAGAAGGTCGAACGTAATTGGCCTTCAGCTGCTGAGCGGACAGGGTCTTTCCCTGTGTGAAGCGCCCATAGGCAAGTTGACACAGTGCTTCCAGCAGACGGTTATCGGTGTGGAGCACTTGAGCTCCTGGATAGGCCTCCAGAATAGCTTTCTCATAGAGTTGGGCGCCATCCCCCACAAAGAGACAATCCTTTGCCGGGGTGTCTTTCAGCCACCGGGCGGGAGCCATGACTTGCTCCCTTTCTTCAGGCTCAATCAGGGATTCATGGATCCTGTATATGGCCCCGTAAATCTCGTGGCGACGGGCATCGATCATGGGCGCCACTCGGGGGTGGAGCCAACCGAAACGATAGGCGAGTGACTCGAGAGTGGAAAGACCCACAGCGGGTTTGTTCAGTCCCTGACAAAAGCCTTTGACCGTGGCCAGGCCGACACGTACGCCGGTGAAGGAACCCGGGCCGGTAGCAACGGCAAAGCAGTCCATCTCTTCTAACGTGAGCCTGTGCTGCTCGAGCAAGAAATCCACCAGATAAAGGATTTTCTCTGCGTATTCAAGAGGTGTCTTCACCATCAGCGAAGCGATCACTTCGCCATTTCGGCTCAGAGCTGCGCCTCCATTGTTGGTTGCGGTATCGATGGCCAGGATATGGGTAGGGGCCGTCGAGTGTTCGTGAGTGGGAGGTACCTCAGGTGCCGAATTCTTGCTTTCTTGCATTTTGTGAAAGGAACCATGCTAGCACGACATGACGAACTCAGGGACTGTAGGATTCGGCACCTGAGGTGTACAGTGCCATGACATCCGTTACCTGAGGTGCCTTGGCACGAGTGCCTCCCACTCACGACTGCACGGCCACAGAAAAATTCATACCTCCTTGTTAAAGTAGCGGAAAGCCAGGAGAGGCAGCGGGAAGAGGCATTACTAACATGAAAAACCTGAGTCCCATGATGCTCCAGTATCATGAAATTAAGCTGGAACATCCCGACATGCTGTTGTTCTTCCGCCTGGGCGATTTCTACGAGATGTTCTACGAAGATGCCGTCTTAGCCAGCCGCGAGCTGGAGATCACCCTCACATCCCGCCACCGTGACCGGGCTGGCGAGGAGATACCCATGTGCGGGATTCCCTATCATTCCCTCAACGGTTATCTGGCTCGCTTGATCAAGAAGGGGCACAAAGTGGCGATTTGTGAACAGACGGAGGACCCTCGTCTGGTGAAAGGGCTTGTTCGTCGCGAGGTCACAAGGATCGTGACACCCGGGACGGTCATTGAAGAGGGCGTACT
>JAPUKI010000191.1 GCA_027295745.1 Acidobacteriota bacterium | reverse complement strand
CTGATCGATACCTAGCGTCTCCATAAACCGGTAAAGATGCTTGACCGTGGCCTGCATCGTATACTCCTCATCGCTGGCAGGTTTGTCGGTTAGACCCATGCCAAGTTTGTCGATGGCAAAGACATTGAAATGAGCGGCCAGGTGAGTAAAAACCGGCATCCACCCAAGGGCGCTTCCCGTCATACCGTAGTGGCCACCATGGACCAGCAACATGGCTTCTCCGCTTCCGGCTTCAAAGTAGCGGGTCCGGATGCCGTCAACATCCACAAACTTGGACTCGCCCCATGACTGAGTCCCACTCGCTACTGCTGAGTAGGATGTGGTCGATAGCAGCAAAAGCAAAGTGCCCATTCCTTTTGCAAAGCGTTCCAGAAAACCTCTTGAAAGTTTCATGGTAATACCTCCTTAAGATTGCGATTGTTCTTTGGCGATCATAGTGCGAGATGGTCGTGCCGACCATGAATTCCCCCTCACGCAATGCAGTTGCGGTCAATGTTACGCGCGGAGGGAGGTAAAGGCAATGGGAAGGATGGACCAGCTATTTCTTTTTCAAGGCTTTCTTAACAGCCGCATCAGTGTCCTTAACATGATCCGGGTGTTTCAGCGTTCCGCAGCACTTGTCCCAATCCAGACTCTGTGCCTTTTCAGCGACAAGGCCTGCCGGGCCACCTAAGACCTCTCGTTTGGTGAATTGGTTCTCGATAAACTGCTTCCACTCATCCACTGGTTCGATCTGGATCATCTGTTGGGCAATGTCCTGGTAGGTTGCATTTCTCTCTGGTCCCTGCAAAAGAGCCAGCACAACCAGGGCGGTCATGTGTTTTCCCACCCGGAACAATGTTTCCGCCTGGTCATACTCATCGGGTTTTTGATAGACCTCGAAAATATCAGCAAGGATGTCGTAAACGGCTCCGGTGAAGACCTGTGAGATCTCGTGAACCTCGTTTGAAACGTCGCTCAGTTTCAGGTCGTTGTCCGCATTACGCAGACCCATGGTGCGCCCCAGGGCTTGACCGAACTGCTCGGCAACGGCAGGAAAGAACGTCTTGGAATGCAGATCGCCCTTGGACTCGGCAATGATCGCCTCACACTGGTCCAGTTGAGCCAGCATGGTGAAGATGGCTGTGAGATCCCCAAAGGATTCATGTAGGCCGCCTGTCTGTGGGTGCCAACTCGTCCAATAGCCCGGCCTTAGAGCATCAAGGATCGCATGACCGGTTTCGTGTGCGGTGATGTCAAAGGAACGACAGGTATACACTAGAGGCACTGATTCATCGTCGCCGGGATGGAAGTAGAAAAACCGGAGGGCCTTTTCACTCCGGCTGTAGAAAGCGTTTGCATCCATGCCAGCACGTGGAAAAACGCCAATGGGCGTCCCCGCTCCCCACTGCCAATTGAAATCATCAGCAATCTCATTCCTTCTCAGGGCGCGCTGGTACATGGTGAGCACCTGACGAACGACCGTGAAGGTGTGGACTGAATCGAACTCGCTTGGATTTTCTCCGGGATCAAACAGAAAATCGTTGTCGGCATTGGGCAGTGTGACTGGCATCCCTTTAATTTCCATCTCTGCATCCTTGGGACCGTTCTCAACCGGGGTGTGGATGTAGGCTGTCCGAATGCCTATCGGCTCTACGGTGGGATCCTGTTTCCAGATCTTAACCTTGCTACCCAACATTACCTCAGATGCTAATGCCGGGAGGGGGTTAAAGGCAATGGGAAAGGCAGAGCTGCGTTTCCTTGACCTCCTGGAGCGGGAAAGAGCTGTGATCTCAGCCGCGTAAAGCGAAACTAACTCACCACTTCATACCTTTTCACCACAGGATCTTCGACTCTTTTTAACTCACGTGAGTGCTTCTTGATCTCCTGATGGTCTTCGCTGGCTAAGTATCGGTCGATGCTCTCCTGATTCTCCCATTCTGAGTAGGAAATATACTCCCCCGGGGAGTCAAGGCACTTTAGCAATTGCTCCGATAGACAGCCTGGTTGCTGGATCATCAGTGGTGCACACTTTTCGGTCCAGACCGTGTCTGCTTCTGACAATTGATCGGGTTCCACCTTCACATAAATCAAACGGATGATATGCATTATCTCTTCCCTCCCTTAGATGATGTGGCCGACCATAACTGTTGGTCCCCTGGGTTGTCTGGTGGGCACTGTGCAAATGTTACGCTGGGAGGAGGTTAAAGGCAACCGCCGGCAACACCTGCGATAATCAGGCATGGACCCCTGGCGAAAAGAATCCCTCGGCCTGCAAGTCGGCGACTGGATCATATGGCAAGGTGAACCCATCGAGGTCGTACTTCCTCAGCCAGAACTCGTACTCATGACGGTGCATAACGGTGCGTATTTATGTTTTCCTTCTTTTCTCTTTTCAATCGTCGTTTTTCCTTTTGACTACGCTGAGCCTTTTTCTGCTGTTCTTTTTTGCCTTTATCTTTACTTCCCTTATCGCCCATATCTGTTCCTCCGTGATTGAAAACGAATGTTCAGCCTTGCGTTTTTTATTGTTCAAGCAGGGGACTCTTTTTGCTGCCACCGAGAGAAATAATATCATCATCTGCTCAGCAGAATTTCTTAATTCAGGTGGGGAAGGCAATTTTGGAATCGAGTGGTCAGTGTGGGGTGGTCAGGGCAGCAGGTTCATCAGACTAGGGGACAGGCGGACTCCAAGGCTCCAAGTTGATCCGCAGCAGCAGGTCTTGGAAGCGAGGGTCGTCGCGGAGGGAGGCTGGGTTTCGTCGATCTCCCCTCCCCCGCCTATCGGGTCACCTGATCAAAAATCCGCAGCAGGTTTTCTCCCATGATCTTGGCCACATCCCCTTCACTGTATCCTCTTTTGAGAAGGGCCTGTGCAATGTTTTGATATTCACCTACGTTTTCAATTCCCTGGACGTTTACCCGATCACCACCCGCGTCCGAACTGATCCCGACAGTGTCCGCTCCCACAAGCCTCACAACATGGTCGATCGCATCAATGAGGTTCGATAAGGGAGGCCTATCCAGTTGGCGCTGGCGGGTCCTCTCACTCTGCCCTGCTTGAGGGTCCCCCGTTCGTTCGGCAATGAAATCGTAGATCTTGGTGGGGTCTCCTCGGTACACCAGCGGCTCCCAGCCCATGAGGCCTGAGCCACGGGGAGGGCGTCCCGCGTGCCACTTGTTGTGATACTCCTGGCTGATCAGCTGGGGTAGTAAGAATGGGATGCAAATAACCCCTCCCTTTTGGGCCAACTCCTGAATCATCTCGTCGCTCCAGGTCCCGGGTCTTTTCACCAGGGCTCGAACCCCGGAGTGCGTCGTCACCACCGGTTGGGTGCTGACTTTCATTACATCCCAGGCGGTCTGCTCAGCCATGTGGGACATATCAATGACGATTCCCAGTCGATTCATCTCAGCCACCAGCTCTCGACCGTAGCCGGTCAGCCCCGAGCCCCTACCGTTGTTTTTGGTGGTGTACTGGACATCACCGATATTGTTCTCCAGGTTGTGAACCAGGTTCATCTCGCGCAGGCCCAGCCGATACATCATACGCAAAACTCCCAGGTCGCTCTCAATGGCGATGGCTCCTTCAATGGCCGGAATGGCCGCCAGTTTGCCCTGTTTTTGGAGTGCCCGGACCTCATCACCACTGGTGGCCACTCCAACTTGATCCGGGTACAGAGCAAGTTGTCGATAGAAGTGATCGAACTGCCTCAAGAGTTCTTTGACGGCAATATGGTTGGCTTCATAGAACTCATCAATGGAAGTGTTGAAAAAGCTGGCTCCCAGTCCGCCTTGCCGGGCCATGGAGAGTGAGAATTGGGGACTGGAATTCGGATCACCGATGTTGCTCCCACGTCTATAAGCGGTCGATGTAGGGTGGGAGTGCCCGTCAAAGACAAAGAACTTTTGGGTCTGGCGTTCCTGGGCATGGCTGGTCAAAAACCCGGTCCAAGGGAGCGGGTCAAAGAGCTGAAGTGAAAATGAAAGTACCCCAAACAGGGCACCCGCAATGAGCAACCGAACCGTGAAGCGCTTCATAAGAAACCTCCCAAATTTCCCTTAATGTAATGGCTCGCCTAATGGCTCGCCGTGCTGACCACCTCATCAAAAACCCGCAGCAGGTTTTCCCCCATGACTTTAGCGACATCCTCACGACTATACCCTCGCCTTAAAAGTGCTTGAGCAATATTCTGATATTCACCGGCGTTTTCGATCCCTTTGATATTGACTGGATACCCACCCCAGTCTGAGCTGATTCCTACATAATCAGCTCCCACCAGCCTCACGATATAGTCGATGCTATCAATGAGGTCAGAAAGGGGAGGAATGTCCTTTTGACGCTGGCGCGTCATTTCAGCCCGCCCCGAGTCACGACTGGATCTTCGTTCAGCGATGAAATCGTAGATTTTGGTGGGATCTCCCCTGTACACCAGCGGCTCCAGTCCCATGACGCCCGAGCCACGTGACCGCCCTCGGTGCCATTTGTCCTGAAACTCTTGGTTGACGACCATGGGTAAGAAGGGAACGCAGATGACTCCCTGCATCTGTGCCAGCTTGCGAATCATCTCGTCGCTCCAGCTGGGTATAGTCGGTGAAGACGCCAGGGCTCGAACGCCGGAGTGAGTGGTCACCACCGTCTGGGTGCTGACCTCCATCACATCCAGGACCGTTTGCTCAGCCGTGTGGGAAAGATCAATGAGAATCCCTAGCCGATTCATCTCCGCCACCAGCTCCCGTCCATACTCGGTCAGCCCGTACCCCTTGCCCCCGTTGCGGCTGGAGTGCATGACATCACCAATGTTGTTCTCCAGGTTGTGAACTAGGTTCATCTCACGCAGGCCTAGCCGGTGCAACATCCGCAGAACCCCCAGATCACTCTCAATCGCAACGGCTCCTTCAATCGCTAGAACAGCGGCTATTTTGTTCTCTCTGCGAAGCGCCCGGACTTCCTGGGCACTCCTAGCCACTCCAATCTGGTCCGGGTACAGGCCAATTTGGTGATAGAAGCGATCAAACTGCCGCAGAACTTCTTTGACGGCAAGACGGTTGGTTTCATAGAACTCGTCAACCCCGCTGTTAAAGAAGCCCGCACCGAGTCCCCCTTCAAAGGCCTTCGGGAGAGTGAAACGGTAATTGGGATTCGGATCTCCTATGTTCCCTCGCCGCCGGGAAGATGTC
>JAPUKI010000190.1 GCA_027295745.1 Acidobacteriota bacterium | reverse complement strand
CCCACCAACCTCTCAGCCCTGCCAACCGAACAAGCCAACCTGACTGCTGAGGGCACCATCTTGGGCACCTTGCAGTACATGGCCCCTGAACAGTTGGAAGCTAAGGAAGCTGATTCACGCACTGACATCTTTGCCTTTGGTGCTGTGGTCTATGAGATGGCAACGGGCAAGAAGGCGTTTGAGGGTAAGAGTCAGGCCAGTTTGATTGCGGCCATTATGGAGAAGGAGCCTCGCCCGATGTCTGAGCTTCAGCCTATGACGCCTCAGTTGCTGGATTGGGTGGTGAAGCGATGTCTAGCCAAGGAGCCGGATGAAAGATGGCAATCCGCAAGTGATCTGATGGCGGGGTTGAAGCAGGTGACGGAGATAGGAACCCAGGTAGCCCCCCCTACTTTGGTTGCTGTTCCTCCACTCTGGAAGAGAGCGAGTCCGTGGAGCATTACAGCTGCGGTAGTATTGACTGCGATCGTTCTGTGGAGTTGGGACGTTCCCGCATCCAGACCGCTTATTAAGCTGGCGATTAATCCGCCAGCTCATGCACCTCTGGCGGATGCCTCGCGCAATGATGTAGCGATCTCGCCCGATGGCAGGAGCATTGTTTATCAAGCTCTGGTCGACGGAAGGACGCAACTGTACTTACGTCACCTAGAGGAGGACACTGTCAGGCCCCTCGACGGAACCGTGGGAGGCACTAACCCATTCTTCTCCCCTGACGGAGAGTCTGTAGCCTTTGTGATGCCCGACGGTCAACTGAAGAGAGTGTCCGTTGTGGGGGGATCTCCGATTACTCTCCACCATACAGGAGAAGTATGGGGAGGCGGAAGCTGGTTTGAAGATACGATTCTGTTTGCGGTGTATGCTGGTCCCGGTGCCGGACTGTATCGTATCTCGGCCACGGGTGGAGAGCCGGAAGTGCTGGCAGTCCCGAAGCCCCAGGAAGGCCTGTTTGAGTATAGGGACCCAAACATGTTGCCCGGCGGAAAGGCCATACTGTCTACTGTCAGGGTGGGGTTTGCCACTTTCCAGACCCATGTACTCTCGCTGGAGACGGGGGAGCAAAAGACCCTCCTGGAAGACAGCAAACAGGCTCACTATGTATCGACCGGACACTTGGTTTTTGAGCAAAGAGGAACTCTGATGGCTGCTCCTTTCGATCTTGATAGGCTCGAGGTAACAGGAGATCCATCTCCCGTGCTTCAGGGAGTCCGGGGTGAGCTGGCGAGCTGGTCGGACTACATGGTCTCGGATGAAGGAACCCTTGTTTATGTGCCCGGCAGCATGAGTAAGAAGCGTAGTTTGGTCTGGGTGGATCGCGAGGGAAAGACCCAACCAGTCACGGAAATCCGGCGTGATTTTAAGGACCCACATCTCTCACCGGATGGTCAGCGTCTGGCTGTTTCAGTGACGAGTGACCTTGGTGTTGTTGACGTCTGGATCTATGACATTGCCCGTGGAACATTAACCCCGTTCACCTTTGATGGAACCAGTCGCTCACCGCTGTGGACACCGGACGGCAGGCGGCTCACCTTTCACACTCATAGGGTAAATGAAGATATTTTCTGGATGCTGGCAGATGGTACGGGTGAGGCCGAACAGCTTACTACAAGTCTAACCGTTCAGACTCCCCTATCGTGGTCCCCCGACGACGTACTTGCTTACACAGAGGGTGCTGTAAACCAGCGTGATATATGGGTGCTTCCCATCAAAGGCGAGCGGGAGCCACAAGCGTTTCTTGCGACCCAGTTTGACGAACGCCATCCGATGTTTTCACCGGATGGAAAATGGATTGCCTTCACTTCCAATCAGTCGGGCCAAGATGAAGTTTACCTCAAACCCTATCCCGAAGAGGGCGGCATTGAACAGATTTCCACGGAAGGAGGCCGTGAACCACTGTGGGGACATGACGGAAACGAGTTGTTCTATCGAAATGGGAATACCATGATGCTTGTTCCCGTTCAGACACAACCCACCTTGAGCGCGGGACTCCCGAGGCTTTTGTTTGAGGGAAGCTATGTTTACGATTCTCCCGATTTTATGTCGAATTATGACTTGTCCCCAGACGGACAGCGCTTCTTGATGGTTGAAGAACCAGAAGTAAGTACCCCAATCAACGTCGTCCTCAACTGGTTCGAGGAACTCAAACGCCTCGTCCCTACCGACAACTAACATGATTGGCAAAACACTCTCTCACTACAAAGTCATCGAGAAGATTGGGCAAGGTGGCATGGGAGAGGTGTACCGTGCTGAGGACACCTCTTTAAAGCGGGAGGTCGCTATCAAAGTCCTCCCTGAACAGTTCACTAAAGACCCTCAACGCTTAGCGAGATTTGAAAGAGAGGCCCAACTCCTAGCCCAACTGAATCACCCCAATATCGCTGCCATCTACGGATTTGAAAAGGCAGATGGTGTGCATTTTCTCGCCCTGGAGTTGGTGGAAGGAGAAACCCTGGCTGAGCGTGTTGCCAAAGGAGCAGTGCCTGTCGAAGAGGCTCTGGAAGTCCTACTGAAAACCAAGGGTCGGTTTGCTGGGTTTGGGCTGGCACAAATCCCCACTTACTTCGGTAATGCTAGTACGGGCTCCATCAATAGGGAGAAGATTGTTGCTGCTGCCCTTCCTGCTGTTGTAGTTCCATTTCCTGCTGCTGCATCTCTTGCTGCATCCTGAGCTCTTCCTCAGCTTCCATCCGCTGGGCCTGTGTCTCCCTTTCGGCAATTCTCTGGTCGATGTAGTCTCTTTGTTCCTGAATCATCTGGTCGACGGTCGAGGTATCTCTTTTGAGAAAGTCGAGGATGCTCACCAGCTGCTCGCGAGCCAGATCTGAGGCGATCCCATCGGCTGCCACCGCCCGGGCGTAACTTTCGACCGCCATCTCGGCCTCATTCAGCCGGGTGTAAGCATAGCCCAGCCGGAAGTAGGCAGCGTCGAAGTCGGGGTCCGATTCAGTGGCTTCAGCCAGGTATTCAACAGCGCGCTTCAGCATGAATTCACCCCCCCCAGCCATTCCGGAGGATTTTTTCAGATAAGCCAGACCTTGAGCATAGTTGCAGTCGGACATCCCCCGGTCCTTGCGCAGAATCCATAGACTGATCGGGATGTCAGCAGGCTTTTCCATGGTCCCGAGAAGTTCCAGTCCCTGTTGGGCCAGATCAATGGCCCTGTTGTTGTCGCCGCGCTCGGCGAAAGCCAAAGCCATCATGGGCCGTATGTCGGGGTCATCGGAAAGCAACTCGATTGTTTTTTCACCGTGAAGAACCAAGTTGTCATAATCATTCAGTTGCTGGTAGGAAAACGCCATACGCTTGTGAACGTAGGGAGCAATGTCGCTGGTGGGAAAACGTTCCAGAAACGTCGTTCCCGAC
>JAPUKI010000019.1 GCA_027295745.1 Acidobacteriota bacterium | reverse complement strand
TCTTCCTGCCACCTCAGAGATCCACTTGACCCGCAGACGCTCTACATTTCCTGGGCCAATGATGGTCTCGTGCTGATTGAATCGGGTTCCTCGTATATCGTAAGTCGAGACAGGCCAGTCCCCCGGCTGCACCTCACCCAGACTCTGAGCCTGGGTGAGGAGCCTGGAAGCAAGGGCCGGCCTCTGGCTGATCAGAATTCCACCAGCGGCGGCAAGAGAGAGCAAGAATCTTCGGCGGTTAACAGCCATTTTTACACTCCCGGGGCAGGCCAGCTGCCCGCAACGAAAACTGACTCACTAGGGCATTCCTCTTTCTCCATATTGCCTGATGTGTTCCCGCAGGAGAGCCTGCGGATCAAGCACCAGACCATCTTTGATGACAAGATGGATCTTCTGAGTGTTACTGATATTTTCCAGAGGGTTGGCGTCCAGGATGATCAGATCTGCATATTTTCCTGTTTCCAGTGTGCCCAGATCCTTGTCCTGGTTCATCACCTTGGCGTTATTGAAAGTGGCCGTCTGCAGTACTTCCATGGGAGTGAGGCCTGCACCGACGAAAAACTCCAGTTCCTCATGCATGCTTGAGCCGGGAAGAGCGCCATCCGGGGCGGCGGCTTGAGAATCGGTTCCCATGAGCAGGAACCCGCCCGCCTTGAAAAACTTGTAAGTGGCCTCCTGCATCAGCGCGAAGGTCTTTGTCCATTGCTCTCGGTCCCCCGATCCATACTCCCCATAGCGATTGGAGCGATCATATTCTTCCGGCATGTATCGGAAAGCAGGATCTGCCGCCAGTTTCGCAGTGTTGCGTTGGACAAAGCCGCGATTGTAGTTCACCAGGGTGGGATCCAGGTAGACGTCGTTTTGAACCATCAACTGGATGATTTCATCGAGTTTGTCGCGGTTAACGGCGCTATGAAGCTGGCTGTAGTAGTGACGAAAGAAATGGTCGCGGTTCGACCAGTCGAAGTCAGGAGGAAAGGGAGGGTTTTCTTCAACGCAATCCTCCAGAACATCGGTGACATGTTCGATCCCGTCGATTCCGATCTCGATAGCCCGGAGGGCACCAGGATCAAGACGGGTATGCCCAAAAACCAGCAATCCATGGGCGTGGGCAACTTCCAGAATGTCCTTCAGTTCCTCTTCGTTGTAGCCCGTGACCTTGATTCCGTCCACCCCTGCTTTGGCCAGCCTTTCGGTCATCTCCCGGGCGCTCACACCCGCGGCTCTGAGCGAGCGAGTGTTGATGGACCCTCCTGTGGCAAACAAACGGGGGGCCAGGATATTGCCCCTGGCAATTTCTTCACGCAGGGTCAGGATTCGCTCCAGCGAAGTGCCCACATCCCGGACCGTGGTGACTCCGTGGGCCAGATAGAGCCGATGCAGAAAAGGAGCGTTGTAATGAACATGAACATCGATCAGGCCGGGGATCAGGTATTTGCCGTCAGCTTGAATGACCTGTGCGCCGACTGGGATGGGCACCTCCCCGCGCCTGCCGATCTGGCGAATGCGGCCATCTTCAATGAGCAGGGTGGTATCGGGAACGGGCGACCTTCCTGTTCCGTCAATAAGGGTCCCGCCCACCACGGCAACAAGGGAAGGGGGTTCGACTGGTAAGGTTTGTCCCCTGGCCGGCAAACTCAACACAGCTGCCACCAGGAAGCCAAAAAGCAAAGGCGAGGACTTCTTCAAGCTGAGCATGTGGCGATGACTCCTTTCAGTTGACGGAATTCTTAGGACAGTCCCCGAATTCTGGGAGAATTCTTGGGACAGTCCCCGAATTCCGTCCAGCCTAATACTGCTCTGATCAGGAGTCAAGACTTCTCATTTCGTGTGACCCGGCTCCAGGCGGGTTGGCAGGAGTCGTATCAAGAGAGGTCACGCTGGGAAGTCCTTGAGCGGCACAAGAGCCCTTCCTGCCGGCGGTACCGATGATGACATCAGCCGGCTCACTCAAAGCACGAAGGCTTCCCAGTACCGGGAGGACGCCTAGAGTGAACAGTCCTCCCACGATGTAACCGAGGGGTATGGAATGGACGCGGGCAAGATAGCCCAGGCCAACCTGACCGGCTACGCTTCCGCCACCTCCAATCATCGAGGCAAAGGAGATGACGGTGGCGCGCTTCTCAGAGGGGACAACCTGGTGGAGATAAGCCTGTTTCACGGGAACCGTCACACCCATGCAGGAGGTGACCACAAGAAGGAGGGCTACAGCCAGCCAAAAGGACCCAGCCAGGCCGACTCCTATGGCTGCCCCAGTCTGGATGGCGGCGGCCCAAAGTAAAAGTGTGGTGCGTCGGCCGCAGTAGCGGGCCAGCCTTTCCACCAGGGTGTTGCCGGCAATAGTGGATAGGGCGATTAGTGCGGCGATCACTCCTGCCACCCATACTGCATCATGACCCAGCAGGTCGAGGAAGTAGGGTTGCCAGGCATAGAAGCCCCAGGAGAGAAAGCCCCACTGGAAGAAGGAGGCGATCATCAGCAATCGGACCGACCGCTTCTGCCAACCGTAGATCATGCTGGCCCGACCCACGCTTTGCATCTCTGCGGGCAAGGCTGAGAAGCGAAAAGTTCGAGGAGTGAAGCCAAGGTCGTGCATGGTACGCCAGGCCAGACCAAAGACGATCATCATCAGCAGGGCGCGAAGCAGAAAGGGGAAAGCCAGATTGAGGCTGCCCAACACGCCTCCGCCCAGCGTGCCGACCAGCATGGCCGCTCCAGTGACCATCGAACCGCGGGCAAAGACTCGGTCCAGCTGGCCGTCGAATCCTGTAGCTTTTAGTGCATCCACCAACCAGGCTTCCACCGCACCCGAGTAGAAGGTGTACCCCAGCCCCAGCAGCACCGAGACTGCACAAAACAGGAACAAACCGCCCCCGGCTGCCGAGGCTGCTACATAGCCCAGGGTGCCGGCAAACACGATGACGACACTCACCAGAAAGGAGACTCGCCGGCCAACCGTGTCGGCAACAACACCTGTCGGTATCTCAAAGAGGGCCATGCTGGCCGTGAAGGTCGCATTGGCGATGAAAACCTCCAGGATGTCGAGTCCCGCTTCCAGTAGAAACAGGGTGTTGACGCCCCAGATCAGGGAAGCAGAGAGGGTGTAGAGCCCGGCGATGGCTCGATAATTGCGAATCACTTGCTGTGGGGTCACGAACTTGCCTGCGCCTGAAGAAGCCTCGATTTGATCAACCTCGACTGCTCCTGTTGGGGTGAGCTAACCCGGGAGTTCATGGATGCCTTCCTCCTGTTCCAAGGCAACATCGAGGAAAAGTGCCGCGCTCCAGGAGAAATTGTCGGTTCCGTAGCCGAAACCTTCATAAGGATCGAAGTACTCATGGAAGCCGCAGCTTTCGACCAGCTTGATGATGTCAGCACGTACGCTGTCAGCTTTTCCTTTAATTCCATAGCGGCGCAATCCCTGCAACAGCAGCCAGTTGGTGTTGATCCAGACCGGTCCTCTCCAGTAGTGGGAAGTGTCCAGCTCACTCCCTTCCACCAGGTTATAGTTCGGGATTGAGAAGCAGCGCTGATCCTGACTGGTGCCCTTGCGGGTGCAGTAGGCATGGGAATCCAGAAAAGCGCACATGATGGGGGCCTCTTCAGAGGTTGGAGCCCCGCACAGCAGGGGCATAAAACCGGCTGCAGTTAAGGTCCCGATGGGCTCACCCTTGTACAAATCGAAAACGTCGAAGGCTCCGTGCCTTTTATGCCAGAGCTTTTCCCGCAGAGCTCGGCTGGTCTGGTCATACCAGTCCTGAATCTGGCCCGTATCTTCTCCCAGGGCTTGGCCGATTTCGATCAGATCCTCGTTGGCCTTGCACAGAATGCTGTTCAGCAGGGGATCCTGGATGAGGAAGGGGCACTCCCGGTAGATGGCCTGCTCGTCGTAGTCCAATCTCCTGAAAAGATCGACCAGGTAGACATATCGATCGTAGTCCTCATCGGAGGGCCGCTGAGACTTGGGGATGCCCTTCTTCAAATCCTTGCGCTGGTAAGGGGGAAGCTTGTCTTTGTCGATCTTCATAGCTTTTAAGGGAGCGTCCCAAGTGGGGGAATTGTCTAAACCCGATTCCCAGGGGTGACGGATATAGACGAGTCCCTCTCTCTGAGGATCTCGATCGCGGTAGAAGTACTCGTGCAGGGCGACGAGGCGCGGGTAGAGATCTTGCAGCCACTCTCGAGCCGCATTGCCATCGGTTGCGTACTGCATGACCCGAAGGGCGGCCATGGCATGCAGCGGTGGCATGGTAATCCCAGAGGTGAGTGCGCCCGGTGGATAGTTGGGGGAGCGCTCAGCTTGCCAGAAGTCCGGCTCCGGAAAGTAGCTGCCTAGAGCATCGGGGTTGAAGACGATCTGGGGGAGCATCCCGTTGGCCCATTGAGCGGAAAAAAGTGAGGAAAGCTCTTGCTGGGCGCGGTTCTGATCATATCGCGCGTAACCGATGGCGATGAATCCCGAGTCCCAATTCCACTGATGAGGATAGAGGTGGGGAGAGGGTTTGGTGGATTGGCCCAGCCAATTGGCATCCAGAGTCGACTTGGCCTGCTCAATCAGATGATTTAGGGTCTCAGACATCAGTTTTCTCTCTTCAAGCATAATCATAGCTTCTTGGACCTGCATAGGAAAAGCCTTCCTGAGAACAGAATTCGGGAACTGTCCCCGAAATCCGTCCCACTGGCATTTGCAAATCTTCAGGCAGGTCCAGTACCCTAAGCGCTGCCGAAAATCAGACTTGGAGGTTCATTCATGGAAGGACTCAGAGGAAAGAATGTCTTAGTGACCGGTGGCAGTACCGGCATCGGTCAATCCATTGCCATTCGTTTTGCTCAGGAAGGGTCCAATGTAGCCATCAACTATCGGAGCAGTCTCGAAGAGGCCAAGAAAACAGAAGAAATGGTGCAAGTTTGCATCAGGAGAGTCCGCGAGTGCGGTGTTAAGGACCTGCTTGTTAAGGGCGACGTTTCGAAGGAGGAGGAAATCGTCCGGATGTTCGAGACGACCATTGAGGGACTAGGGGGGCTGGATATTCTTGTCAATAACGCCGGCATTCAAACCTCAGGCGCATCCGATGAGATCGAGATCGAGTCCTTTGATCGAGTGATTGCTGTGAATCTGAGAGGAGCCTACATTTGTGCCCGAGAAGCCATCAAACACTTTCTGGCTCAGGATAAAGAGGGAGTCATCATCAACGTCTCCAGCGTTCATCAGATCATCCCCAAGCCCAAGTACATTGGTTATTCCGCCAGCAAGGGGGGTATGCAAAACCTGACCCGTACCCTGGCCCTGGAATATGCCGGCAAGAACATTCGCGTGAATTCCGTGGGGCCCGGCGCTACCATTACCCCCATTAATCGGGCCTGGATTGATGACCCTGAAAAACGGGCTGAGGTGGAGAAACACATACCCATGGGACGAGCCGGAACATCCGAAGAGATGGCGGCCGTGACAGCCTTTCTGGCTTCCGATGAAGCCGCCTATATCACTGGCCAAACCCTGTTCGTGGATGGGGGGCTGACCCTCTATCCTGACTTTCGCAGTGCCTGGTCCTCGGAATAGGGG
>JAPUKI010000189.1 GCA_027295745.1 Acidobacteriota bacterium | reverse complement strand
TCGGTTCTGGTTGAAGATCAGAACGATCCCAGCATCCCTGCCCTGGGAGGCGTTCAGGAGCATAGTCTCGGCGCCAATGTAGCCGATTTCGGACCTTCCTGAAGCGACCAGCGGAACCGAGCGCCCACCTCCACCCAAAGGTGTGACCTCTACATCGATACCCCCTTCGGCGAAATAGCCCAGCTCCTTGGCAATACTGGTTTGGGCAAGCAGTGGGTCGATTTGAGGAGCGCCCAGTGCCCATCTCAGTATCTTTAACGACTGGGCCTCCTGCCCCACAACCGCAGGGCAAGTCAGGAGCAAAACCAACACTCCAATCAGGCATGAAAGTTTCGGCAACGTTTTAGTTTTCAAGCCAGGTCACCTCCAGATTGCAAGTTCCAGGTTTCACCGGTCAGTTGTCTGCTGTCAGTTGTCAGTTGTCAGCATTCCGCGCTGTCTGTTCTTTTAAAAAGAATCCACCACGATCGGCTCCATGGGATAACCGTGGAGACTTTCGGCTCCATTCTCCGTCACCAGACACAGATCTCCAAGAAAAATACCGCTTTTTCCATCCGCCGTGCTGGGATTGGGTTCAATGACTATGGTGTGCCCTTTTTGAAAGGTGTAGCTCTGTATGGGATGGGCTGAACCCTTGACGCCCATGATGGGAGGCTCGATAAAATTTCCCCATCCGTGTAACAGCGGAGCCTTAACGGTCAGACCGGCATCCAGAATGGGTTGGGCTCCCTCCTGAACTTCTTTCTCCGTGCTCCCCGGTTTCATCGATGAGAGAACCCTCTCGAACACTTCCTGACCAATCTGAAAGAGCTTCTCGTAGTGGCGGGTGGGCTTGCCCACAAACACAGTTCTCAGGATCTGCCCGGAATAGCCCCCATAGGCGGAGCTGTGCTCACTGATGATGACGTCGCCCCGGACAATCGCTCGATCCGATATGTAGGCATCGGGAAAAGCCATGTCCGGACTCTCCATCGCGGTAGACCCTAACAGAGCAAAACACAACGTGCCTCCCGCTCGATGTGTTTCCGTCAGAATCTCATCATACAGGTCAATATTCCTGGCGTCTGGTTGGATGGCCCTCACATAGGCCTCCAGAGACTTGTCGGTAATCTGTGCGCCCCTTCGAAGGAACTCGATCTCCTCATCAGATTTGATGAGCCGCAGATTCTCGATCAAGTCAGTGGCGATCTCGAACTCGGCCTCGGGAAGCGATTTTGTGATCCGAGCATATTGTTCCTGAGGAATGGAAACCCGCCTTGCGGAATTCACCCCTACGATTCCAATTCTTCCTTTCTCCATTCCCTTCTCTTTTAAGAGCTCCACGACCTTCTCATCGATTCTCAGCCCGCCAAATCGAATGTCCCCAACCGCCGAAATCTCCTTTCCTGTGGCAATGTGTCCATTAAAGCTGGTTGCCAGTGTGGCCTCACCTTTCTTCGGAAAGACACAGTAAGCCTGGAACTGATCAACAAAGTTGGTCACGTAGCGCAGATTGGCCTCTCCCGGATCGCTCCCAAAAGAGCAGTACGCACCGTAAACCAAAAGGCAATCGAACTGTCGAGTCTCCATCTCGTCACGGATCTTCTGCCAGCGGTTTTGATATTCCTGATCACTGAACTTCGGGAAATGCACTCGCTTAACCATCGGTTCCACCTCCTTCAGAGCCCGGTCACGTCTCTGCTGCGGGCGGTCCAGAACACCACCCGGCGCTCGATGAACTGCATGGCAGAATAAAATACAATCCCAATCACCGAAAGAACTACAAACACGGAGAAAACGCCCTGCATGTCCATGTTGAAGTTCATCTGCAGAATCAGGATTCCCAGACCATGCCTCCCCCCGATAAACTCTCCCACAATCGCCCCGATCAGGCTGTAGACGATGGCCATACTGAGACCTGCAAAGATAAAGGGCAGAGCACTGGGAAATCGTACCTTGCGGAAGATTTGCCAAGGAGTGGCCTTGAAAGAGCGCATCATCTCCAGACGATCAGGGTCCACAGACTCAAATCCTGCGATGGAATTAACCAGGAGAGGGAAAAAGGTGAGCATGGCCACAATCACGACCTTGGAAGTCATTCCCACGCCGAACCAGACGATTAAAAGGGGTGCCAGGGCGACCTTCGGGAGACTCTGAAAGGCTACGATATAAGGCAAAAGCACCTTTCCCACGAATCGGCTCTGGGCAATCAAAGTACCCAAAATCATTCCCGAACCGCTCCCGATGAGAAATCCCAAAAGAGCCTCACTGACCGTATAGTAAGTGTGAAGATAAAATCCCACACGGCTAGTCAGACTCTCGGCAAAGCCCCCCTGGAGGGACATCAGAACTCCACTGGGCGGCGGCAGGAGAAAGAAGGGAATCTCGAGATATTTCACACTCACCTCCCAAATCACAAGGAGCACCGCCAAAAGCCCGATGCTGTACAACCACTCTCTTGTCAACAGTCTTTTCATTCGATTCCCCCTAATTCCTCCTTGATGCCAAGCAAGGAGCGGATCCGCTTGGCCAGTTTTCCAAATGCCTCGGTCTGCATCAGGTCGAGGCGACGAGGCCGCGGCAGGTCGACTTCAACAGTGTCCGCCAGACGACCCGGCCGGGGCGTCAGGGCCACCACTCGGTCGGACAAAAAAATGGCTTCCGAGATACTGTGAGTGACAAAAAGAACCGTCTTACCACTCTTGCTCCAGATGCGGAGCAGCTCCAGGTTCATGGCCTCACGAGTCATTGCGTCCAGAGCTCCAAAGGGCTCATCCATCAACAGCACATCGGGCTCAAAGACCAGTGCCCGGGTGATAGAAACCCGCTGCTGCATACCTCCCGAAAGCTCAAAGGGGTATCGATCAGCAAAGTCCGTGAGGCCCACCATATCCAAAATTTCATGGGCACGCTCTCGATACTGCTCAAGGGGTAAGCCCATCACTTCGATGGGGAGCAGGGTGTTCTCAAGCACCGTCCTCCAGGGGAGAAGGACGGGCTGCTGGAAGACAAATCCGATGTCCCTTCGAGGACCCTCAACTGACGATCCACCGATGAGGACTTCACCACCACTATGGGGGATGAGACCCGCCACAATCTTCAGCAGAGTGGTTTTACCGCACCCACTGGTTCCCACAATAGAGACAAATTCGCCCTTGCCGATGTCAAAAGAGACGTCCTGGAGCGCCAACAGATCTTCATCCTGCAGGGTTCTATACGTCTTGGTGACGTGTCGCAGCTCTATAAAGGAAGGCATGTATTTTGAGAGTAGCGCGCTTCACGCGCAGAAAAAAGGGAAAAGATAGAATCCAGGATTCAGAATCCAGAATTCAGAATTCAGAAGCGGGAAAAAGGGGGAGCTTTGTGCCGCCCTTACAGGGCTCTGATCTGCTGCTGCATCCTACCCATGGCTTGCGCCCCCGGCTATTTCATTGGCGCCCCGTTGGGGCTCCGGAGGTGTCAGCCTCTCCGTGTTCTGTTGTCAGTTGTCAGCTGTCAGCTGTCTGTGGCCCCCTTCTACCCCCATGTTATACTTCCACCGGCGCAGACAGAGCGAGACCATGAGCGTGGTTCAAATCGATTTTTATACAAGGCCCGGTTGCCATCTTTGTCACCAAGCCCTGGACGTCCTGAAAAGGCTGCAGAAAGACTTTGACTTTGAGATCCGAAGTGTCAATATCTCTGAATCGGCCGAGTTCATGGCACTCTACCAAGACAGCATCCCCGTCGCCACTCTAAATGGGAGAGCAATCCTCAAACACCGAGCTGACGAAAAGATGCTGAGGCGAGTACTCAGCCGCCAGATGGCAGACCTAGCATGAAGTGGCTCAAGCACGCTTTTGCCACGGATCCGCCGGGACCGGCTCAACCGGACGAGACACAGCGCGCCCTCCTCGAGAAGTTGTGCAGGGAGGTAGTTCGTCGCCGCCTGACCACACCCGTACTGTTGATGCTGGAGATGAATCGGCCGTTAAACTATGTTTCGGCTCAGCTCCTGCACTACCTCCAACCGATCGTCGCGATCATTGCCGACACGGCCAACTATCAGAAACTCACTGCGTTCTTGGAACAACGCGGATCGATCGATTACGTATGTCAGCGACTGGAAGCCATCGAGACCGAATACCGGGGCCAGACAAAAAAAGGCGACAAGCCTGCCAGCGGAGAGGCGACCCGCCAGCAAGTACCGCAAGTACCGCAAGTACCAGGAAATGAAAGAGATTGACCCTGACAAGATTCGCGTGATCCTGGCCACCGACTGCGGCAGCACCACAACGAAGGCGATCCTCATCCAAAAGGTCAACGGCGTCTACCGCCAGACCCACCGCGGCGAGGCTCCAACCACCGTGGAAGAGCCGTTAGCCGACGTCACCATGGGCGTTGTCAATGCTGTTACTGAAGCTCAAGAACTCGCCGACCGGCGGCTGGTCGACGAGGACGGCAGGATCATCCAACCCGCCGAAGATGATGGCTGCGACCTCTACATTTCGACTTCGAGCGCCGGTGGCGGGTTGCAGATGATGGTCGCGGGCGTGGTTCGCGAAATGACCGCTGAGAGTGCAAAGCGTGCCGCCCTGGGGGCGGGTGCGATCGTGATGGACGTCATTGCTTCCAATGACAAACGCCGGCCTCACGAACAGATCCAGCGAATCCGTGAGCTGCGCCCGGATATGATCCTGATCTCGGGAGGGATTGACGGCGGCACAATCACCCACGTGGTCCAGATTGCCGAGCTGATTCCTCCGGCCAATCCTCGACCCAGATTTGGAAGCGAGTACAGGCTTCCGGTTATCTACGCCGGCAATAGAGATGCTGCAGCGCTCGTAGAAGAGATCATTAGTGGCGGCTTTGACCTGACCATTGTGGATAACCTGCGGCCAGTCTTGGAGCGGGAAAACTTGGGTCCGGCGCGTGATGCCATCCACGATCTATTCCTCGAACACGTCATGGCGCATGCACCCGGCTATGACAAACTCATGCAATCGACTGACGCGCCCATCATGCCGACACCCGCCGCCGTCGGCAACATCCTCCAAACGATCGCCAGCAAAAAAGGAATCAATGTCGTTGGCGTGGATATCGGTGGCGCGACCACCGATGTATTCAGCGTCTTTGACGGCACCTTCAACCGGACAGTCAGTGCAAACCTCGGCATGAGCTATTCGATCTCGAACGTGTGCGCGGAGGCCGGCATGCCCAATATCTTGCGCTGGATCCACTTCGACATGGACGAGCGCGAGTTACGCAACCGCGTCAAGAACAAGATGATCCGACCAACCACTATCCCGCAGACACTGGAGGCTCTTGTCTTCGAGCAGGCGGTCGCCCGCGAGGCATTGCGGCTCGCCTACCAACAGCACCAAGCCTTTGCCACCACTCTTAAAGGCGTGCAGCAGCAGCGCACTGTCGGCGACACCTTCACCCAGGTGAGTTCCGGCCAGACCATCGTCGACAACATGAAACTCGACCTGCTCGTCGCCTCCGGTGGCGTTCTTTCACACGCTCCGGACATGCGCCAGACGGCAATGATGCTGATCGACGCCTTCCAGCCGGAAGGATTTACCGAGCTGGCCAAAGACTCCATTTTCATGATGCCCCATCTAGGGGTTCTGGCAGCGGTTCACCCTCAGGCATCACTGGAGGTCTTTGAGCACGACTGTCTGGTCGCTCTGGGTACGACGGTCGCCGCAAAGGGTCTGGCCAAGCCCGGCCGCCCCTGCTTCCGGTACTCGATCCGCTCAGGGGCGCTCAACGAATCTGGCCAGATGAGGTTCGGGGAAATCCGTCTCTTTCCCCTGGGCCAGGACCAGACGGCCTCAGTGACGATCCAACCCGAGCGGAGTTTCGACTGTGGTGCCGGAGCTGGCCGGGAGATCGAACGCGAAATACGCGGGGGAACGGTCGGTCTGATCCTGGATGCCCGCGGCCGGCCACTCGCCATTCCGGACCAGCCTGAGGCGGGACGAGAGTTGCTCAAAAAATGGGTCTCGGCGCTGGAACTGTACCCTGAAATCCCTACGGCGCCACTATCAGGATGAATAGCGTTCGATGAACCTCAATTCGTCAGGGGGTATTGCTCAAATCATCTTCGACACCGCTTTGCGGCCTGAGGGTGCCTTGGCACAAGTGCCTCCCACATTCTCCCAGCCGCAAGGACCAGAAGGTGGGAGCCGCCTCAGTGCGGCGAATGGGCCATCGAAAAATCTGCGCAACACGCCGCTTCTGCTTGGACTTGTTAAGGGTTGATGGCAACAGCATACACACCTGGACTTAAAGTTTCAGCTCATGTGCGGCATCGTGCCCGCCGGACCCTTCCGATCACAGGAGAAGTTCGAGTGAAGGTTGGAGAACACGTCCACCCACAGCAAGTAGTCGCCGAGACATTCATGCCCGGCGAGGTCACACCGCTGAACATGGCGAGCCTTCTTTCCATACCGCCTGCC
>JAPUKI010000188.1 GCA_027295745.1 Acidobacteriota bacterium | reverse complement strand
GCATCGTGCAATCTCTGGAGTGGAGATGATCGACAAGGTCATTGAGATTGATCAATCCCCCATTGGTCGGACCCCGCGCTCCAATCCTGCCACCTATACAGGTCTCTTTACACCGATCCGAGAGCTTTTTGCCCTGCTGCCGGAATCTCGAGTCCGAGGATACAAACCCGGGCGCTTCAGTTTTAATGTCAAAGGAGGGCGCTGTGAGGTCTGCCGTGGAGATGGGCTGCGCAAGATTGAGATGAATTTTCTCCCCGACGTCTACGTGACCTGTGAAGCTTGCCAGGGTGCCCGTTACAACCGAGAGACCCTTTCCATTAAGTACAAGGGATATTCGATAGCAGACATTCTCGAAATGAGCATTCAGGAAGCTTATCCGATTTTCGAGAACCTTCCTCGCCTCCAGGTAAGGCTGCGAACTCTTGCGGAGGTAGGACTGGGCTACGTTAAACTTGGACAATCGGCCACCACCCTCTCCGGCGGGGAAGCTCAGCGAGTGAAGCTTTCGCGTGAGTTGAGCAAACGTTCAACCGGCAAGACGCTCTATATCCTGGACGAGCCGACTACTGGACTCCATTTTGAGGACGTAAAAAAGCTTCTTGACATCCTCAATCAGCTAGTCGATCGTGGTAACACCGTGATCGTGATCGAACACAATCTTGAAGTCATCAAATGTGCAGATTGGATCATTGATCTGGGTCCGGAGGGCGGAGAAGCCGGTGGCCGAGTTGTGGCGGTTGGTCCTCCCGAGCTAGTCGTGACATCAAGAAAATCGCATACAGGGAAAGTTTTAGGGGAGCTTCTTTCCAGGCATGTCCAAGTATAAAGAGTTCAAGGCCGACAAGATCAGGGATTATCCGCTTGAATCCCGTCCCAGCAAGGTGGGTGTCAAGCACTTTGCTCAGCCCTTAAGCGAAGATTCGCTCTCGGCCTTCACGGCCTCGCTGCCCAAACTTCTGGGGGCCAATGACCTGCGCACTCTGGTGGAAAAGATAAGAAAAGCACGGGAAACAGGGCGGGCCATTATCTGGGGGTTTGGTGGCCATGTTGTCAAAGTTGGATTGGCGCCCGTGCTGCTTGACCTGATGGAGCGAGGTTTTGTGACAGCACTTGCCACCAATGGAAGCGGCATGATTCATGATTTTGAGATCGCGCTGAGCGGTGCTACCTCAGAGGAGGTAGGGGAGCAACTGGGCTCGGGAGCCTTCGGAATGGCTCGAGAGACGGGAGAGTTCCTGAATCAAGCCATCTCCGAAGGGGCCCAGGCGGGGCAGGGTATTGGGGAGTCAGTGGGCGATTTCCTGAAGCAATACGATACCAAGTACCCGGAACTCTCCCTGCTGCTCAAGGCACATCAGAAGGACATCCCCCTGGCGGTTTTTATCGCTATCGGTACCGACATTATTCACAACCATCCAAAGGCTTCTGGGGAAGCCATGGGAAAGGGCTCACAAATCGACTTTCGAATCTTCACACAACAAGTCTCGCTTCTCAATGAGGGGGGAGTTTACTTGAATCTGGGATCTGCCGTGATTCTTCCAGAGGTTTTCCTGAAAGCCGTGGCACTTGTCCGCAACGTGGGGCAGCCACTCAAGAACTTCACCACCGCCAATCTTGACTTCATTCAGCATTACCGGCCCACCAAAAATGTCGTGGAACGGCCCGTTCTGGAAGGAGGGACGGGAATCGCCTTAACCGGTCATCACGAGATCATGATTCCCCTCCTGGCGGCTATGTTGATTCATTCCGGATAGGAGTCAGGAGTCTTCTGTCAGGAGTCAGGTGTCAGCTGTTCCGACCTCACCCTTCCCATCGATTGAGCAATTCAGTGAAGATTTGTTTCACTTGTTTATTGGTCTCAGAGAGTCGTCCCGAGTTTTCAATGATGTAATCGGCATATTTGATCTTCTCCAGAAGCGGCATCTGGCTGCCGATTCGCTGCAGCGCCTCCTCTTGGGAGAACCTGTCGCGGGAAATCAAACGCTGGAGCTGAACCCCAGGCTGGCAATACACCACGATGACAAAGTCGTATTTTCGATAGGATCCCGTTTCAACCATCAGGGCAGCGTCAACCATAATCATAGGAGATCTCGGAGTCTCTTGGTTTTCAAACTCGGCGACGCGGCTGGCCTCCTCCTCACGGACAAAGGGATGCACGATCTGGTTTAGCTGTTGCCGTGCTTTCTCATCAGAGAAGATCACTTTGCCGAGTTTCTTCCGATCGATAGTCTGATCCGATGCCAGAATCTCAGGCCCAAATGTGTCGAGGATTTTCCCGTAGGCGGGTTGCTTGGGAAGAATGACTTGATGGGCAATTTCATCGGCGTCTATGGTGTAAACCCCAAGTTTGTGGAATTCTCTGAGGATGTGGCTTTTGCCGCAGCCAATGCCGCCCGTCAGCCCAACCTTCAGCATAGCGAGATAGTAGCATGAAGCAGGACAGCCGACAGCTGACACCTGACAGGGGAGAGAATTCATAATCCAGAATCAAGAAGGAGAGATATGGGTACGGCCCGCAGGCTGAAGAGGGTGTCGCAAAAGGCGTCTTGACCTTGATTAAGGCATGTAGGGGCGCACAGACGTGCGCCCACAAATCTCTGTTTGTCAACGGGTTATAGGGCGCACGGCTGTGCGCCCCTACTCAAGAAACCTGGGTCAGCTGACTTTTGCGACACCCTCTGAAGCCTGCGGCTCTGACGGAGCTGACGAGGCTCAGACACAGAGCCGTGGGCTTTAGCCCACGGGCCAGGTGGCCAGGTGGGCAGGGGTTCAGCCGGTCAGAACTTCTTCCTCTGCCTCCTGCCTCCTGGCTTCTGGCTTCTGGATTCTGTATTCTCTCCCCGTGCCAGATTTTTATCTTCGGGTATACAACTGGCTGCCGGAACCGCTGAAACGCCGGATCAATCCTCTGGAGTATTCAATAGAAGCCTTTGTCCAGTCAGCCAGGCCACAATTTGAGCACGCCGTGGTTCTGGATGCGGGAGCTGGGGAAGTCCGTTTTCCTGGACACTTTGTAGATCATTTATATCTGGCGCTCGATTCCAAAGTGGGAGATCCTACCTGGGATTATTCCAGACTTCACATCTGTGCCGATCTGGCGGCCATCCCTTTAGCAGCTCACAGTGTGGACGTGGTGCTCCAAATTCAGGTCCTGGAACATGTTCCGGACCCCAAGGAAGTCTTAAGGGAAATCTACCGTGTTCTCAAACCCGGAGGCGGTCTTTATCTGACTGCTCCTCAGGGATGGCACGAACACCAGCAACCCTATGACTATTTTCGATTTACTCAGTACGCGTTGAAATCACTGCTGGAGTCGATCGGCTTCCAAGAGATCGCAGTGCAGCCCTTGGGAGGATATTTCCATTATATCGGTCAGCGATTGACCTATATCCCGAAGATAGTCTTTCAGGATCGAATCGGGATAAGTCGCGTCTTACTTTTTCCCTTGGAACTGATGACCCTGTTTGTCTGCTGTGTCATGGGCCCCATCGCCTGCTACTATCTGGACTGGCTGGATCAGAAGAAAGAATTTACTCTGTGCTACAGATGTGTTGCTGTAAAGTGACGATCAGGTGAGAGGAAGCGAGGAGGAGTGATTTTATTGCAACTGTGTGGTTCTAGAAGGTATACTGGATAAGTAGTTCGGGGGCGATTGGCTTCGACGGGAGTAGTTGAGGCTGTAGATGCATGCCGAGGTGCCACAACCTCGCAAATCAGTGGCAAACAAAAATAACTGCCAACGAACAGTTACCACTCGCTGCGTAATTAAAACGCAGCCGTCAAACTCGCTCAGCCCGCGGAACGGGTAAGACGTCGCTTTTGCGGGCTTTTCAGCTATCCTGTTTCCTTCAGGGGATCGTTGAGAAAATGACTGAGGGACATTCAAGCAGGTGTTATTGCCGCTTTTATTTGCCTGATTTGGATGACAAAAAAGAAAGCGGATAAGCATGTAGATTCTGCAACCGAAGGCTTTCGGACGTGGGTTCGATTCCCACCGCCTCCACCAGACTTCTTTCAGCTTCGGGGGGATTGAGACGGGACAGATTCTTTTCGTACTAGTGGTGACAGCCGTCACTGTTCCCTCGGCTCGATTAGCGTTAGAATATTGGCCGTGCAAGTCCAGAAATCAGTCGTTTCAGACGAACTCACATTGAGCAGGAACACCGTCAGGAAGTCGTTTAAATGGGAGAGGTTTCTCCATTGGCTTGACACAGTCTAACTGGACTTTTTACTATGTACTTTAGTGCTTTTTGCTTGTTAGCGGATGGAGTTCATACTGTGCTGTTGCTCGACGAGGTGATGCGATGAGGAAGAGAGGGGATCTTACGATCATTATTGCTCGTTCTGCCGAGTTACCTGCTCGCAGATTCAGACTCTCTCAAAAGTTTCTTCTAACGATGGGGATTGCTCTGGGGGTTCTCCTTTCCTCCTTTTCCCTGTCCACCTTGCACTACTATCACATGTGGAAGAAAACCACGGATCATGAACAGTTGCAGGCCACCTCCTATGATTTGAGCAAAGAGAACGATACCTTTCGCTTGGCGGCCAGGCAGTTGAGTGAAAAGCTCGCCTCGTTGGAGGTCACGTCCACGAAGCTGCAGATCCTTTCTGGTTTAGATGAGGAAGGTCTCGGTGGGGTGGGCGGTCCTTCTGCCTACGAGAACCCCCTGCTGAGTCTTGACACCCAGGGTCTCCGTATTCATTTTAGTTCCCTGGAGCGAAAGAGCATTAGCCTGGAAGCCCAGTTTAGGCAGCTGCAGGATGTGTACAACACGCGCAGCATTCTCCTGGCAGCCACCCCGGCTCTCGTGCCAGTGCGTGGCTATCCCTCTGGGGGATTTGGCTACCGGATTGATCCTTTTAGTGGAGAACGCGATTTTCATCCCGGCATCGACATTTCTGCTCCTCGAGGAAATAAGGTCTCCGCTACGGCTGACGGGGTGGTGGTGACCGCAGGGCTAAGATTCTCCTATGGGAAGCTGGTGACCCTGGAGCACAAATTCGGCATCTCAACTCGATATGGTCATTTAGACCGCTATACGGTCGAGGTGGGTCAAAAGGTCAAAAAGGGAGATATCATTGGCTATGTGGGTTCGACAGGACGTGCCACTGGTCCCCATCTTCACTATGAAGTTCGCCTGAACGGTCAGCCACTGAATCCACTTCGATTCTTCCGTGATTCCGATTAGTCCATTTCTCTAGTCCGCATTTCTTCCACTATAGTCGGTACCCAGTAGATGCAGTGTGCCCGGGCGGGGCCTCGCCGGTTTCCCGAGCCGTTTTTTGCGAAACCCCTCCATAAAGTTACCCGGGGGCAATCCCTTGACTGCCTTGCACAAAAGAAGTGATAGCAATTGGCGGACCAAACGGGAGAGAAATCGCCAAAGCTCAATGCTTCAAGGAGTTACCGAAAAGCAGCTAAGCGGAGTCCTGGGGAAAGTCTAAGCTTGTTCTAGAGAAAAAGTCCTACTGCGCCTCCGACTTGTGCGCGCAAGAAGGTGGTTGGGAGAATGTAGGAGCGGCCTCAGGCCGCGAAGGCGTACCGAAGGCCCATTTGCCGCACTGAGGCGGCTCCCACCTTTCGGTCCTTGCGGTTGGGAGAATGTAGGAGCGGCCTCAGGCCGCGAAGGCGTGTCGAAGCGGTCTGTTGCTGGTCGCCTAAAATCAGCCGTAAGTGCTACTCTTACATATGTAAAGGCTAGACTACTTTAGACTTTTTGGGCTCGCCATGCATCTTGATTATCCGAGAGAGAAAATGAAGCGCAGCGACGAGTACCTCCTGGAATTGGCGCTCCAGGGGGACCGGGCTTGCTTCGGTGAGTTAATCGAGAGATGGCAGCGCAAGATCTACGGTTTTATCTGTCGCTATGTGGGGAATAGTACTGATGCTCAGGACCTCACGCAGGATACCTTCACGAAGGCCTACACAAACCTGGATCGCCTTGCCGATCCGGCGCGATTCTCCTCCTGGCTGTACAAGATTGCCCTGAACGAGTGCCGGATGCGCTTTCGCCGGCAGCGCCGGGTGCACTTGGTGTCGTTGCAGGATGAGGAGGGTGTTCCAGCTGGTCCAGAGCTTGCTGTCGTCGAGACTACGCCGGAGACAGAGCTGGCGGCCAAGGAGGACGTCGAGCTTCTGAGAGGGGTTTTCAGCCAGCTGCCCGAAGAACAGAAGGCGGTTATTTTGATGAAGGAGTATCAGGGACTGAAGTTCCACGAAATCTCAGAAATCCTGGGTATACCCCTGTCCACGGTCAAGTCTCGGATGTATCTGGGATTAAAGACCCTGAGAAAACTGATGGAGGCAAGATGATGAACTGTGAGCAGAGTCAAGCAGGGATGATTGATGTGCTTTACGGGGAAGAAGTGAAGCCCCGCCTGGGGTTCGAGTTCTTTCAGCACCTTAGTCAGTGCTCTGAGTGCAACCGGGAATATGTGGAAATGGTGGAGACCCGAGAAATGCTGGGGGAGTGGAAAGTTGAACATCAGCGCGCCAGCCAGCCGGAAACCGGCCGGGCTGCCTTTGCCTTCCGCCGGTCGCTTGGCCGCATAGGCTGGTGGCCCGTGTTTCAGAAGATCGCCGCCGGGTTTCTGATCATCGTCGGTGTGGTGTCCATTTCTCAATATATGGGGTATCTGGGGGGGCAGCGTCTGGTGATTTCCGAGCAGCAGCTCACGGAAACGGTTCAGGACAGGATTGTGGCCCAACAAACGGAAGAGCGCCAGTTGATGCTCAGGGCTCTCTTGCGGGTCAAGGAAGACATGGAGCTCCAACAGAGGACGAACGTCGGGCAGCTGGAGCAATATCTGCTCAGTCTGGAACAGCGCTATGTGGAGAATTTAGAGGAAAACAATCACTATTTGCGAACACTACTTTCGCGCTAGAGCATCGGCTATGGGATATCGCATATCAGTTCTACTCGTACTGCTCCTCACTGGAACGACAGCCTTTGCAGGCCCAGATATCAATCTGGAATTGCTGAAAAAGAACACCCGCATCTTTGAGAGGATTGTGAGTGAAATCATCAGCCAGAATTTTCCCAATCCTTTCGCAGTCACGGGAGAGGCGGAAGGATCTTACCTGGAGGGCTACGGTGTGGTGGTTTCCTTTCATCTCAACATCAATCGGTCCAGGATTCGTACACCCTTCGGGGAGATACCGGCGCGGACGGAAGAGCAGCTCTCAAAGGCGGAACAGCTTCGCGTTTTGAAAGATGCCATGGTGAGGGGTCTGGCAGATTACGGAGCTGCTTTCAAGCAACTCACCCCTCAGAATCGTCTCTCCATTAGTGCCCATGTCGAAGATCGAAATGAACTGGATTCCACGAAAAAGACAACTGTAGTGGTCATATCGACCTTCAAAGAGGATCTGGATCTTTTGACCACTGAGAAGATCTCATTTGAGCAATTTGAGCAACGAATTAGTGTCCTGGAGTATTAAATGATCGAGCTGTCACAGCTAAAGAGTCAGAAGCCTTTCGGACAGGAGCTGCTGGACAAAGGAGTCATCTCCCAGGAAGAGTTGGCGACCGCTCTCAGTCTGCAGCACCAGTCAGCTGACAGGATCGGTAAACTTTTCATGGACATTGGAGCGATATCCGAGGCGGATCTGGTGGGTCATCTGAGTACCTATTTAGGTATCCCCTACGTGACGGCCGAGGATCTTCCTCAGGTTCCGGTGCTGGAGGGCACTTTCTCGGCGAGCTTCATGCGCGAATGCAAATTCATTCCCATCAAGGTGGAGGACGAGAAGAAACTGACTCTTGCCATGGCCAACCCCCAGGATTACTCCACACTGGACACCATTCGTCTCTACACCGGTTACCAGGACCTTCAGGTGTTTTTGGGCCCCGAGAACGCAATTCTCGATCTGATCGAGAAATTTTACGGGAGCCAGGCTTCGACCCTGGACAGGATCGTGGAGGACATTGAGGGCGGCATCGACATGGTCAGTGAGGAATTGGAAGATGTGGAACACCTCAAGGATCTGGCATCGGAAGCTCCCGTCATCCGGTTGGTCAATCTCCTCATGTCACGCGCCATCGAGTCCCGTGCTTCTGATATCCATATTGAGCCTTTTGAGCATGAACTCAAGGTGCGCTACCGCATCGATGGCATTCTTTACGACGAAGAGTCCCCGCCCAAGAAGCTCAAAGCGGCCATCATTTCTCGGGTTAAAATAATGGCCAAACTCAATATTGCTGAGCGGAGAATTCCTCAGGACGGACGCATCAAGATAAAGATTCTGGGAAGGGACATCGACCTTCGAGTGTCCACACTTCCCACCATGTATGGAGAAAGCGTGGTCATGCGCATCCTGGACAAGAGCAACACCCAAATCTACGATTTGGAGAGACTCGGCTTCTCCTCCCAGATGCATCAGCAGTACGAGAATTTGATTTCGCGGCCTCATGGGATCATCCTGGTCACAGGTCCCACCGGCAGCGGTAAGACAACCACCCTGTACGCTGCTCTGACCAAGATCAATCAGCCTGATAAGAAAATAGTTACGATTGAAGATCCTGTGGAGTACCAAATTAATGGTATCAATCAAATCCACGTGAATCCTCAGATCGGGCTGACCTTTGCAGCTGGACTTCGATCCATCGTGCGCCAGGATCCGGATGTGATCATGGTCGGAGAAATGCGCGACCTTGAGACCGCTGAGATTGGTATCAGAGCCGCCCTGACCGGTCATCTGGTTTTTAGCACACTGCACACCAATGATGCCCCCAGCGCCATCGCGCGACTGGTGGATATGGGCGCTCAGGATTATTTGTTGTCCTCTTCCATACTGGGAGTTCTGGCCCAACGTCTGGTCCGTGTCATTTGCTCCCACTGTAAGGAGGAGCAGGCGATGGAGAGCGGCATGCTGGAGGAGATCGGGTTCCCGATGGATGCCGACACCAGAGTTTATGAGGGAAAGGGATGCAAAGAATGCGGTCAGACCGGTTATCAGGGACGGCTGGGTATTTTTGAGTTGATGTTAATGGATGAGGAGATTCGCCGTCTAACCATTTCCAATGCCGATGCCACAAAGCTCAGAAAAGCTGCTGTTCGCGGTGGCATGATCACTTTGCGAGACGATGGGTTTGAAAAAATCAAACAGGGAATCACCACGATTGCGGAGGTTCTGAGAGTTACCCAGGATTCGTAGGGAAATGTGGGATTTCCTCACATTTCCCCTTCTGGATTCTGAATTCTGGATTCTTCTTCTATGGCTTTCTTTCGATACAAGGCGGTAACGCCGGATGGAAAAGTGGTTGAGGGAACCTTGGAAGCGGCTGACCAGGAGACGGTCATGGCCCGGCTTCAAGAGCAGGGGCAGATGCCCATCAAGGTGTTCTCCGGTGAGGAAGCTGGCTTACTGAGCCGAGAGGTTCGACTTCCCTGGAAAAGGAAAAAAGTCCCTCAAGAAGACCTGCTCATCTTCACTCAGGAGCTTTCTACTCTGGTGAAGGCCGGACTAACCCTTGACCGCAGCCTGAGTATTCTTTCTAATTTAACGGAAAATGCTTACCTGAGCGAGGTTGTCCGCGAGCTTCTGAGCGAGATCAAAGGTGGCAAGTCCCTCTCCGATGCACTCAGGATCTATCCTCAAGTCTTTCCCAGAGTCTACGTCAATTTGGTCAAGGCGGGAGAGGTTGGAGGCGCTCTGGACCAGATTTTAGAGCGCCTGGTGGATTATCTCGAAGACGTAGACGAGTTTCGCAGTTACTTGATTTCTTCACTGATCTATCCTTGTGTCTTGGCTGCCGTTGCTACGATTTCAATAGTCATCATGATGACTATTGTGATCCCGCAGTTTGCGACCATCTTTGACAACGCGGGTGCGCCCATTCCACTTCCCATGAAGATCCTGCTGGGATTAAGCGGACTCCTGACCGGTTACTGGTGGCTGATCCTGTCGGTGGCATTTGCCGTCTGGTATGGGATCCACACTCGTTTAAAGACCGAGGAGGGGCGTTTGAATTGGGACCGGCGGAAGTTGAAGCTGCCGGTTGTCGGCTCTATCCTTCAGAAGATTGAGGTGAGCCGGTTTAGCCGTACCCTGGGGACTCTTCTCCATAGTGCGGTTCCACTGATTCAGTCCATCAATATCGTCAAGGAAGTCGTGGAAAATCAGGCCATTGCCTCAACCATGGAATCCATCAAATCGGGTGTGAAGAGGGGCGAAGGATTAGCCGCACCCATTCGGGAAGCCCAAATCTTTCCACCCTTTGCTTTGCATCTGCTTGCAGTGGGGGAGGAAACCGGAAGGCTGGATGACATGCTGCTGCAGATTGCGGAAAGCTATGACCGGGAGCTGAGAAGATCACTCAAGCGATTGGTTGCCCTCTTTGAACCGGCCATTATCGTGGTCATGGGAGTCATCATCGGGGGGATGGTCGTGTCCTTGTTGTATTCCATCTTCAGTATTAACGACGTTCCGCTGTAAGAGAGAAGAGAAAATGAAAGAGAGAAAGAGGTTAGGTCAGAAGGGTTTTTCCCTTATAGAGTTAATAGTTGTCTTAGTTATTCTTGGCCTATTGGCGGGAGTGGTTGGGCCGAGACTGTGGAACCGCGTGGGCCAGAGCAAAGCGCAGGTGGCCAAACTACAGATCGACCAGCTCGGAAACGCACTGGCCCTGTTCCGCTTTGATGTGGGGCACTATCCCACCACAGGTCAAGGGCTGCAGGCACTTGTGGAAGAGCAGGGCATTCAAAACTGGAGTGGTCCCTACCTGGAAAAAAGTACTGTTCCCAAGGATACCTGGGGAAATGAATATCAATACCGTTCACCCGGTGAACACGGGGACTACGACCTGTGGAGTGTTGGTGCCGATGGGACGGAAGGAGGCGAGGGCGATGATGCCGACCTTAACTCGTGGGAGTGAGGCTCGTTCGAAGCAGGGCTTCAGCCTCCTGGAGTTGCTGATTGTCTTGATTTTGGTAGCGCTGGCAGCGGGAATTGTCATGCCCTCCTTTTCACGAGGGCTGAGAGGTCTGGAGTTGGAAACGGCTGGGCGGGATTTGATCACTCGAATGAGACACGCCCGATCCCAGGCCATTGCCAAACAGAAGGTTTTTCGCATTATTCTCATTCAAGAGGAAGGTGAAGAGGTTCCCGATTCTTACATCTTTGCCAACGAGTTCGAGCAGGAGATCAGGAAGGTCTTTCTGCCGGAAGGGGTCTCAATACTGACAGAGGAGCAGGAATTTCCGGTGAGGATTAATTTTTATGCTAACGGAAGGAGTTCCGGAGCACTTTTTAGTATAAAGCGCGAAACCGGCCGGCCAATGAAAATCCGGGTCGACCCCATTACCGGATTCCCGAAGGTGGTCAAGGAAAATGATGATAGCTAAGAATAATTGTCAGGTGTCAGCTGTCAGGTGTCAGCGGCCTCGCGGGTTCACTCTCCTAGAAGTCGTTGTAGCGCTGGCAATTCTGGGAGTCACCGCAGGAGTGGTGATGCAGATCTTCTCGGGAGGACTCAATAACATTCACCGCATTGATCTGGCGCACCGAGCCATGAATCATGCGGAAAACGTCATGAATGAAATACTCAGTGACGAGAGCATCTATGAAGCAACTCAGTTGGCCGGCGATCTGGATGAGGAGTTCGCCTACACGGCGGAGGTGAATTACTGGGAGGAGCCTGAGGAGACTCTTTCCATCGATGTCACCGAGCCGCCGGTGCATTTACTCAGCGTGATGGTGGATGTGCATTTTAAGAACGATGCCCGTGGCAAGTTCTACCGGACCATGTGCTTGAAAACTGTGCCCAGTGAACCTGGCAGGCGACTGCAGACGCCTGCCGATGCTGTTCGACGACTCTTCGGGAGAACTCGATGAAACGCGTTCCAGGTTCCAGCTCTACTCCGCGATCCGCAGTCAGCAGTCAGCGGTCTGCGGTCTGTGGTCTGTGGTCTGTTGTCCGCCGCCCCCGGTCAGTTGTCAGCGGTCAGTTGTCAGCGGTCAGCGGCTTCACTCTCCTCGAACTCATCGTCGCGTTTACGATCTTTGGGTTAATGGCTGGTATCATGTTTTCCTCCTTTCGGATGGGATTGAGTAGCTATGAGAAAAGTCAGGATCGCTTGGATGTGGAGGCCCGAAGACGAGTGCTTCAGGATCACATCAAACGGCAGATCGGTTCACTGTTTCCTGTCCGACCTTCCGCCTCTTTTCTCGAGCTTCAGGAACTTAATGATCAGGGGGAGCAGCAACAGGCGCGTCTTTTTGCTCAGGTTCCTCTTTTCTCCGGGACTTCAGATTCGATGACCTTTACCACCGTGGCACCTTTGATGCTGCATGAAAATCCTGGATTGACCATCGTGCACTACGAACGCGCCCAGGATGAACAGGGGAACTACTATTTGGGGGCTACGGAAGCCCGCTATCTGGGCTTGACTAGCTTCATGTCGATGCTCGACTCTTCCCCAGAACCACCATTCCCATTGATCGAGAATATTGTAGATCTGCGGTTTCAATATTACGGATACGATCCTCAATCAGAGAGCTATCAGTGGTTTGATTCCTGGTTTGGAGAAGAGGTGCTGGCTGTTCCTCAAGCCATAAGGATTGACTATGACGAGAACCATATCCTGGTCCCCATCAATGCCAGTTTCTCTGGAGGCCAATTGCGCCAGGCAATGCAGCGCTTCACTCAAGGTCGGTAGTATGAAACGAGATCACCAACAGGCGGGCGCTGTTCTCATTGTCGTGCTGTGGGTCATGGTGGGCATGAGCATGTTGGCCGTGTCTTTCTCAGCTTCGATCCGCACAGAAGTCAATGCTGCCCGCAATGTAGTGGATCAGAAGGAGTCCTACTACCTGTCGCGTGCCGGAATTGAATATGCCATCTACAAGGTCATCGAATCCCAGACGGCCTTCGCTCAGATTCAGCGGCAACGTGAGGAAGGTCTGCAGTCTCTTCCCCCCGCTCTCACCGGTTTTGTCGAGTTGGCTATGGGGCGCGGAAAGGCCAGTGTCGAGATCATTGAAGAGACTGGGAAAATCAACGTGAATCTAGCACCCAACTATCTGCTCTACAATCTCTTGATCGGAGTGGGACTCGACGAGCAGGAGGCCGATCTCATCACGGATTCGATAGAGGATTGGAGGGATCGGGATGAGCTGCATCGACTGAACGGTGCGGAGAGTGACTATTATCAGTCACTTCCTGAGCCTTATTTTGCCAAGAACGGTCCTCTTGATGTTCCAGAGGAGCTCCTCCTGGTTCGAGGCATCACGCCGGAAATTTACTATGGTCGCAAGGGAACGACTGAGAGCGGAGAGCAAATCGAGTACTATGGTCTGCAGAAGTACTTTACCACCTTCGCCAGGATCAATCGGATCAATGTCAATTCGGCACCTGTGCCTGTGTTGGCTGCCGTTCCAGGATTGGACCTTGAGGCGGCGAAACTCATCTACGGTATGAGACAGGAAGTTCCCTTTC
>JAPUKI010000187.1 GCA_027295745.1 Acidobacteriota bacterium | reverse complement strand
TCCTGAAGTGGCCACTGAGCCCTTCCTGAGGACCTTCCAGATCGATAAGGAATTGGGGCAGGTTCGCTTTTCGGACACGATCTGGATCCCCCTTCAGCCGTTTCCGGGAGTCATGGGTGTGGCTCCTGACACCGATGAGATGCTCAGAACAATCCCTCCGCGGGCCAATGGTGGGAATATGGACAATAAGTATATGACGGAAGGGACCATCGTCTATTTCCCGGTCTTCGTGGAAGGGGCGCTCTTCTCCATCGGTGACACTCATGCCGTCCAGGGAGATGGTGAGGTCTCCGGTACGGCCATCGAGGCGCCCATGCGCATCGTCTATCAAGTGGACGTCATCAAGGGGGGAAGAAAGATTTCCGAGCCCCAGTACGAGAACAGCGAATACTATGCGGTCACGGCGTTTGCAACCACCATCGACGAGGCCGCCAGTAAGGCCACTCGATTCATGGTGGACTATCTGGTCGAGGAATATCAACTGGAGCCTGTCGAGGCCTATAGTCTCTGTTCCTTGGCCGGTGATCTGAAAATCTCAGAAGTGGCCAGCCCCAACGTCCTGGTCAGCATGCACATGCCCAAGAACCTGTTTCATCAATAGAAAACTCTCGCTATAGCGACCGGCTGTTGGGCCAAGATTCGAAGGCTGGACAATGCACCCCTGGAATCTCACTCCCAAGGAAGCCATTCAACTCCAAAAACATCTGAGAGATCAGGTCAAGACCAATCTCACCCTGAGGCACCCGAAGTTCATCGCCGGGGTGGATGTCGCCTACCTCCGTGAAGAAGAACAGTCAGTGGCTACAGCGGTGGTCGTCTCCTCTGTCGACTTTGAAACCGTTGAATCGGCAGTGGCAAGAATGAAAACGCCCTTTCCCTATATTCCCGGCCTACTCAGCTTTCGAGAAGTTCCGCCCATTTTAAAGGCCCTGAAAAAGCTCTCCCGCCTTCCCGATCTCATCCTTGTTGACGGACACGGGCGAGCCCATCCGCGCCGCTTCGGCATCGCCTCTCATCTGGGACTGTGGTTAAAGCATCCCACCATTGGTATTGGAAAATCGCGTCTTTGCGGGGAGTTCAGGCAGCCCGAACACGGGCGAGGATCTTCCACAGATCTTGTGCACAAGGGGGAAGTGATTGGAAAGGTGCTGCGCACGCGGGTTGGAGTCAAGCCTGTTTTCGTCTCGGTGGGGTACGGTCTGCCCCTGGAGGAGTGTGTGAGCTGGGCCCTGGCCATGACTTCGCGCTTTCGACTACCCGAGCCCATTCGAAGAGCTGACCAATTATGCCGTGAGAGCAAGGCATACTGCTCCCATGGATAGAAAATGTGGGGAAATGTGGGGACAGACTACCCGTTCACCTCATTTCGAAATGAGGTGAACGGGTAGTCTGTCCCCACATTTCCTATAATGCTCCCATGGCTGAAAAGATTGAGGGAGATGAGGCTCTCGTTCATCATTCTGAAGAGATCATCTATCACAGTATCTACGCACCAGTTGATGTGCGAGCACTGCTGGAGACGGCTGAAACACGGGGACGCATCCGACGGCTGCCTGTGGCTCACCTCTTTTTTGGGCTCAAGGAGCTGGACGATGAAGAGCTCTTGAAGCTCCTGCCTCATGTGACAGAGGAACAGTGGAGCGGAATTCTTGACCTGGCTCTGTGGTCCGGTGACAAGATGAGCAGCGGGGAGTTTCTGGATCTGGAACGGCACATCGTGAGAGCCGAAGATCCAGTGGCTCGAAAGCTCGTTCGCGCAGCTGATTCGGACTTGTGGGAACTTGTCTTCAAGCAAAAGCTGAAGATCTATCCGAGAGTGGAAGAAGATGAGTATGAGGTCGAGCCACAGGAAGGGGAATGGCTGCAAACTCCCGATAAGGACTATCTCATCATACTGCCCCAGAATCCCGATGAGGCCCGTCTGCTTCGTGCCATGATCCTGCGTCTTTTCGAGTTAGACCCCAAGTACAGCGCTCTCCTGCTGGCGTCGTGTCGGGCTCGGACCTCAATTGAAATAGAGGAAACGGCTTACCAAAATAGGAAACTTCGCGTCGAGGCGATGGGGTTTCAGGATTACTTCGACGCCATCGATATTTACACCCATTTGCCGCCCGACGAAGCCTTACCCAAAAAGAAGCGGGAGCAAATCCTGGAGGTGAGTACCCTACCGGTCAAGTTACAGGACCAATTGAAAGGGCCTTTACTCCTTTTTCAAGCTTTAGCCCTGATCACCTCCCCTCAGGACTCTCAAGCCTTGTTGGAGGAACTCTTCTTTGTCTGCAACAAGGTATTATCGGCGGACTGTGCTTCGCCGGCGGATCCGGATCGTGTCAAGGAAACGATCGGCAAGGCAATCACGGGGATCAATCTTGGCTTAGACTGGCATTCACAAGGAAACCTCCAAAGGGCCGCCCAGGACCTGCAACGTCATTATCTCCAGTCCTTCTTTCAGGTGGGGTACGGCCGTATCATGGACCTGCAAAAGAAAGCCCAGCAATTCAAGGAGGCTTCAATTCCTCTGGATCCCGGTTCGTTTCTGGAGACCTTTATTGAAGAGCTCTTGGAAAAGTATCCCCTGCTGGCTGAACAGAGCGGGACCAAGATCCAAAAGCGGTTCTTCTGCACCCGCCGCGATCTTGAGAAAGCTGAGCAACAACTTTCCCCTCCTTGACCCTTCTCAGTGGGTCCTGTAATCTGCCTTCCACAATCTCCTATGTCGCTTTTCAGATTTCTGGGACTAGAAAAGGAAGAAGAGCCGGAGTCGGTATCAAAGGAAACCGAGACCGTTCGCAAAATCACCAAAGCCTTAGACCAAATGGACCCCCAGCAGTCCCGATATATTGCCGTCTTCGCGTACACTCTCGGTCGGGTCGCTCACGCCGACCTGGAAATCAGTGAAGAGGAGATCCGCGAGATGGAGCGCTCGGTCATGCAACTGGGGCAGTTACCCGAGGAACAGGCGATCATTGTGGTTCAGATTGTAAAAACCCAGAATCTCCTGTTTGGCGGAACGGAGAACTATCTGGTGACTCGGGAGTTCAACAAAATTGCAACACGGAAGCAAAAACTTGCTTTATTACACTGTCTTTTTGCGGTCTCCTCCACAGACGAGAACATCTCGAGTAAAGAGGACAGGGAAATCCGCCAGATCACAGCCGAGCTCAAGCTGAAACACAGGGATTTCATCGCTGTTCGTTCTGAATACCGGCACCACCTGTCCGTCCTGAAAAAATCGGAAGGACATTAGCCTAGACAGCAGGGGCAGAGATCTCGGAGAAGCCCAAAAGTGTAAATCCCGTCGGAGTGGCCGTCCGTCCAACGGATTCTTAAGCCATATCGACCGACTAACTCAAGAGAGCTGGGAGCAACATCCTCGCTGATCTCCTGAGGTCTCAGAACCTTTCGCCCCGTCCATTCATCCACACATCCGGCACAGGGGCACTTCAGTCGCAGATAACGGGCTGGATAGAGACTTTCGTGGCCACTCTTCCAGAGGATTCGAATGTCGTGATCCCCGGCCCGAGTAATCTCACGGGGGATGGGTCTGTTATTGTCACCCAAATTACTGACCTTCCATTAAAACGAAACCTTTATATCCTGCTCCAGATCTTGAGACATGTTACGGATACTGATCTGGGCCGCGGTGTTCTCCGCCACCTTTATAAAGGCTTTGGCATCTTCTGATTCCGGCTCGGCCAGGACCACTGGCTTTCCAGAATCCGAATAGACGCGAATCTTGGTGGAGAGCGGAATCTCTCCCAGGAAGGGCAACTGCCTGCGGCCGCTCACCTCACGTGCTCCTCCTGTGCCAAACACCTCATCCCGGTGACCGCAATTGCTGCAGATGTAATGGCTCATGTTCTCTACGATACCGAGAACCGGTGTGTTCAGCTGATCGAACATGGAAATGGCCTTCTCCGCCACGTTCAAAGCCACATCCTGCGGGGTTGAAACGATGACTGCACCTGTCAGTGGAACCTTCTGGCACAGGCTTAACTGGATGTCACCGGTTCCCGGCGGCAGATCAATGATCAGATAATCCAGTACTCCCCACTGCACCCCCCCTAAGAACTGGGTGATCATCTTGTCGAGCATGGGCCCACGCCAGATCACGGCCTTTTCCTGAGGAAGAAAGAAACCCATGGATATGATTTTCAGGTCATATTGAGTGATAGGCATAATTTGTTGGTTTGGCCCAGAAACGGGCTTCTCTGAGATACCCATCATGGTGGGAATACTGGGTCCATAGACATCAGCGTCCATCAATCCGACCTGGGCACCAGTTTGTGCCAGAGCCACCGCCAAGTTGGCGCTGACGGTTGACTTACCCACTCCTCCTTTGCCACTGGCGACCGGGACAATGTTCTTCACTCCAGAGAGCAAACCCTGCCTCTCCGATGAAGACGGCCGAACCCGCGCTGTCATCTCCACATTGACCTCTTCGATTCCATCCAGTGCAAGAATCGCCTGCTTTGCCTCCTCTCTCATCTGATCCTTGACAGGGCAGGCAGGCGTGGTGAGTTCGATGGTAACGGCTGCCGCACCACCGCAGAGCTTGACGTCTTTTACAAAGCCCAATGAGACAATGTCACGACCCAGGTCAGGATCCTTGATACTTTTCAAGGCCTCCAGAATCTTCAGTTTGTCGGTTTCAGGCACTTCATCGCTCCTTGTCTTTATAACTCTTGTGAATGATATTATCTCGATTCATGAATAGGGGTAACATTTGTGGCTTCTCCATCCGTCTTATGTGTATCATTCTTAGAGTCCCGAGGACAAACGGATGACGAACACCCAGAAACGATCCGCTGATGCGGAAGTGATCTTATACACCGATGGTGCCTGCAGTCGAAATCCCGGACCGGGAGGCTGGGCCTTCATTCTTCGCCACCAACCCACTGGCAAGACCAGGGAAGTGAGTGGCTCAAGAATGCAAACCACAAATAACCAAATGGAATTGCAAGCACTGATCGAAGGGCTGTCATCCCTCAAGCGACCCACACGAGTACATGTCGTCACTGACAGTTCCTATCTGAAGCAGGGCCTCACCGAGTGGATCCAGAATTGGAAACTCCGCGGCTGGAAAAGAAAGACCAGCCACGGCCTTAAGCCTGTCAAAAATGTCGACCAGTGGAAACAGTTGGACGAGTTGGCTCAAAACCACGAGCTGAGTTTCGAACTGGTGCGAGGGCATGTTGGCCACCCCGAAAACGAACGCTGCGATGAATTGGCAGTAAACGCTTATCAAGAGCTGCTGGGCTAACCCCACTGCCAGCCGATAGAATAACTCCTCTGCATTTGTTAAAGTCCAAGCATCCATCTGGTGGAATTCAAAATGCGCAACTGGCTTCATTTCCTGTCATTGCTCCTGATTTGCCCCACTCTGTTTGCCAGTGATCCGGAGTTAACAGCCGACCTCGTTCACAGGCGAGAATCCGTGCTGCAAAAGATGGGTAATCGTGGAATGCTCATTTTGTTTAGCGCCGATCGCCGCCCCTATTCTGGAGATATTG
>JAPUKI010000186.1 GCA_027295745.1 Acidobacteriota bacterium | reverse complement strand
TACGTTTTGGATCATGTCAAAACTGAGCTGGTGAGTATTTCGGGCGGTGTAAATGCTTTCCAGTGCTTCCCGGGACTTCTGCTTGGCGATCAAAAGGTCCTGCATCAGCATCATGGTGGCCACCGAATGGCCACACAATGCCAACAAACCGGTCAGGGCGATGACGATCACAAAGAACGCCGCAAGCACTTCGATGATACTAAAACCATCACAATTCTCTGCCCCCACCGCGCCTCTCCTGTTTTCGCCCAGCAATGTCACTTCCATAATCCTTCTCCGTGCATATATCTCCATCCTTTGATTCTCCCGGTAGCCCCGAAAAGAGTGACGGCCCTCGTGGTATCCACCTCTTGTGGCCAAGACACGTAAACGACACCGTTTGAAATCTGCCCGCTACTAGCAACCGCCGAACCATCCGGCGAGAAAAAGACCTGTGACGCACTGGAGAAGTCGACCGCCGAGGAGGTCCCGAAGCCCTCCGGTCCCGAAGAAACACCGGCACTGACGCCAAACTCCATTTCCGCCGGAAGGTCCGCCTGGGTCACCCAGGTCCAGATGCCACCCTCAGACGCGGGTGTCCTCTGCTCGACTGTGATGGTGCGAGGGGAAATAAAAGTCACACGAGTCAGGCGCCGCGAGTCCACGGAGAATTGTCGCGCGCGGCTCATTTGCAGGGAAACAGTGCGCACCGCCATTTCCACCTGGCGAGCTTTAAGAGCAGGGCCGACGAGCATCATTGAAAACCCTGAAATCACTGCCAGGACGCCTAGCGCCACAAGAAGTTCGATGAAGGTAAAGCCCTGTTTGCTCCTCACCTCTGATACCCCCTCATTCTCATTTGGGTAAGCGAAGTTCTCCCTTTTTTACCCTGATATCCTTTATATCCTTGAAGATTCGTGCAACATCGAGTCCACTTTGGATCAGGACAAGATAACCAACTTGGAATGAGGCATTTAGAGACAGCACAATCTATTGAGGGTCCGGCATCAGTCCCAGAAGCTGCACAGGATTACATAACTCCTGCATCTGAGGTAATAGAAAGAAACATTCATTACCCCTAAGTAATTGCTTCTTCCTACCAGAACCCGCCGGTCCACCTAGGATTTCTCGTTTGGTCAATTTGAGTCTAGGTAAACTGCTTCCACATTGAGAAAACTGACACCAAATCTGGGCAGAATAGGACTTACCCAGGAATGTTGCATTCCTGAGATACGTGGGCAAGTCCTAGTCGTTATTGGAGTTAAGCATGTTCTTATCGTGATCCCCACACTCCGGAACAAATCTTGCTAGTAAAGGCTGCCAAACACCTACCCGTTTTGCATAGGTTTTCAAGTTTAGAGCCCAAAACCTACTTATTCCGGATGGCGGAAGGTAGGTATACACAGGAGTTATATGATGAAGTTACAATTGAAAGAAAACTGGTGGTTCGTAGCTCTTACCGTTGCACTATTGGCCGGATTCGTCTATTTGATTGATCAAGCTGATCAACTGAGGGATCAGATAGCGGTTCTGAGCGAGCAGAATCTGATTCTCACAGAGAAAACCGAGCACTTAAGCTACGTCAATGATCTGGCCATCGAATTCTCAATGGACCCTGCAATCGTCATCTTAATTGATCGGTTCTCACGAGAGTACATGAAAAATGGTGGGCCTGAATGGAGGCTGGTGAGAACCCCGGAATTCATGAGCTATATTATGCTGTCTCTGATCTATGTTGAGTCCAAGGGCAATACCCATGCCGTCGGCGATGGCGGCAAGGCCCGAGGCCTGACCCAGATCTGGGTCTCCACAGCAAAGGAATATGGTGATGTGACAGCCGAACAGTTACACCGACCAGAAACGAATCTTTCTTTCGCCTTCAAACACTTTCAGCACTTACTCCAAAAGTATCGCGGGAACCTTGCCCTGGCGCTCTACGCCTGGAATCGGGGACCAGGTAAGGTCGACAGGCTTTTGGTTTACGGTGAGTCGCCCCAAAACGGCTATGCCAAGAAAGTCTACGAGGCTGCTTTGATGAACAATCGAGAGTTGTTGACGGGCAGCTCACGATAATCAGCGAAGGAGGCTTGTATATCGATCATTTGGGAGCAGGAAGTCGGGGGTTCAAATCACTCTGTCCCATCATGGGCTAGGCACTAACCGCTGAGGACGTGACGGTCCATCAAGGCCTCAGTAAATCATCCTGGGCAATGTGGTTAGAATTCTGGCGGAGAGGGCGGGATTCGAACCCGCGGTACAGTTTCCCGTACACACGCTTTCCAAGCGTGCTCCTTAAGCCACTCGGACACCTCTCCAAGAGTATTCTTTTCGATGACGGAGCTTGTTTGCGCTAACGCGTTGCTGATTGTACGTCTCCAGTCCTGGAACCTCAAGCCAGGAGGGCGAGCGGTCTTGTCCTGAGATCTTTTCTCTCATATTTTCTTCTTTATTAATTGTAATTGAGAGTCATATAGTCTATTACATGTATAGAAAGAGGTGAGCGGTGACCAACGCAGATACCCTACTGAGAGTCATCAACCAGCACCCCGAGGGTCTGGACGATGATGAAATTTCCGACGAAACCGGTGTCAAGCCCAGGCAGCAGGTTTACTACATTTGTACCCGGCTGGCAGCCGAAGGAAGGATTCGAAGGGTGTCGGTTCAAAAAGACGGGAAGCGACGGAAAATTCACAATTTCCCGGCCGGTGCTACCCTTCCCGCATCGGCCATACCTCAGGCGGGAGCGGAAGAGGGGGAGGACGGCCATTGGCGTAGACGGCTATCCATGCTGGTAGCGGCCACTGGACGAGCTGAGATTGAGCTGCTGGATGAGGCCCTTCTGGATCTGGCCAAGAAGGTTCTGACCGAAGAGGTAGGAGGCCTGAAGAAGCCAAAACTATTCTAAAATGGATTCAGAGCACCTGTGGTAACTCGTGGTAACTGATGGCCTTGACAATAAAGAGAAGCGAGTTCTGTGCCAAATCAGCTTCTCTGGGTTCCTCCAAGGGTCTTCCCTCCTTGTCGTAAAGAATCTTTACCAGCGGACGCAGTGAGAATTCCGGATTGACTGCCACTACCCGTCCCAGTTCATCCGTATTCAAGAGAACGTATTCGTTGTAAGGATAGAGAGAAAAGCTGTGCAACATAGCCTTCACGATGTGATTGGAAAAACTGGTTGTATCGCTATGGGTTAACTCGTGGAGTAACTGATAGCCAGTCAAGGCGTTGCGGTAAGGACGATCGTGGATACAGGCTTCGAAGACATCCATCAAGCCCAGGATCTTCGCCTCCTCGCGAATCTCTCCTCCCTCCAGTCCCAGAGGGAATCCGCGTCCATCTTCTCGTTCGTACACTTGACCTACAATTTGGGCAAGCCAATCGTAGTCTCTATGCAAATGTCCCAATATCTTGGCGCCGTAAACCGGCCGCTGCCGTACTTGCGGGCTCACCTGTCCTGGTTGATGGAGCAGTCGCTTGGGGAGCCATGCCACCCCAATCTCGTGTAAGAGTGCAGCCAGTCCCACCTGTAGCAGAGTTTTCCGCTTGGAGCTCAAGGTCTGGGCAAGACGGAGTGACAAAATGGCCGCATTCACAGAGTGGGTGCTCACAGCGAATTCCTGTATCCTGTCGGTGGCCAACAGAAGGAGAGCTGCACTCTCGGAGATGGATTTGATGAGGCGTTTCACCAAAGCTTCTCCGCGTTTTATATTGAGCTGTTTCTTGGCCTCGACACGACGGATCGAGTCCAAAACATAGGCAGTGGTGGATCGGTACAGGTTGACCGTTTTCTTTTCAACTTCCTTTTCAAGCAGCCACTTGCTTTCTTGGATCTCGCGGGGCTGAAATTCCTCCAGCTCTTGCTCGGAAACTTTCTCCAGAAGCGAAGCTTCAACGAGAACATTCCCCTGGCGCAAACGCTGTGAGAGGATCAGGAGTAGATTGCGGGCCACGATGGGGTAGGACTCAACGATGCACCAGATGGTTTTTTCGTCCAGTACAAGCAATCGGCAGTCCTCGTGGGCGACGACGAAGGCCGAGGCTGCCTGGCGATCAATGACAGACATTTCGCCGGCCACCTCCCCAGGCTCCAGTATTGCAATGGGGTTCAGCGTCAGTTTTTTCAGGTGGATGCGCAAACGACCGGAGAGGAGCAGGTAGAGGAAATGATGGGGTCGCCCCGCACTGATCAGAACATCGCCCCTATCTAATTCTTGTATCGGACAGTCTTTGAGCAGCTTCTGGACGGATTTAAGGTTGACGCCCCTGAAGAGCGAGCTGCTTTGCTGTTCATGTTCTTCAAGGAGCTTCTTAAGATTAGGCATGGTCGGAGGTCGCGCTCTCCACAAACCTTTATTGTATCTAAGAAACGAGGCACTTAGGGAGCACTAGGTTAAAGATTGTATCTGCAGCGCCCCCAGAAAGCACCCCTTTTCTGGCTGGCAACAGAGCTTCGGAGGACTGCTGCCGGGCAATTTTCAAGCGTGTTCCTTCAGCCAACTCGAGCACTTCTCCCAGGAGGGCAGATCGGAGGAGGTGGGATT
>JAPUKI010000185.1 GCA_027295745.1 Acidobacteriota bacterium | reverse complement strand
GCGAAGAAGAGATGAACCCAGGGAAAACCCCTAAGAAATAATTCGCCTAGGGCCTACGGCAGTCAACTCTCCCCGGCCGCCGCTCCTCCTCCTTCAGCTACTTGTCGCATTCAACAGTTACAATAAAGAGCTTTGGAAAGGAAATAGATGCGCAGATACTGCCCGCTCTTATGGCTGCTTCTTGTTTTGCCTTTGCCTGAAGTCTCAGCCCAAAGTCCACGGCTTCGAACTGACAGCAAATGGGAAGTCTCGGTTTTCTTTGGTCGGAGTGCACTGGGGGATGGGACTTTTGTCACCCCGGTGGAGGGAGGTACAACCCGGAATGTGGGTTTAAATTTCGATTCGAGCTACGTGCTCGGTGTCCGGCTCGCCGAGAATCTGGGGCCGCGTCTGGGAGCGGAGCTGGAGTATGCCGTGGCCAACCAGCCGGCCTTCTTTGTGAACTTGGGGCCCTCGGTTCCCCAGCTGGAGTTGAATCAGAAAATTCACAAACTGGCTTACAACGTGGTTATTTATCCCAGGGAGCTAGAAGACCGAATTGTTCCCTTCGTTTTCATCGGGCTCGGGGCCTCTTTCTTTGATGTCTCCGTTGATTCGAAACAAGAGGCCTTACAGCAAGGAGTGGAACTGGAAGATCGAGGGAAGTTTGCTTTCAGCTACGGTGGAGGTGTCAAGCTTGCCATGGCACCTGATTGGGGGGTGCGTTTCGACTTTCGCGATCATGTCACTGGCGTGCATGATTTTGGACTTCCTGCAACAGCTCCTCTTCTGGGAGTGGGCTTTCGCCCGGAAGGAACCTCTCACAACTGGCAGATGAGCGTGGGTTATCTGTATACCTTCGGAGTCCGCTAGTGAGTCATGGCGTAGATGATGTAGTTGATTCCAAGCTGGAAGGCGAGGTTGGCATATTTACGCGGATAGGCTTGCACCTCAGCCCATTCCCAGGCGTCACCCAGGTCGACGTTGTAGTTGATCATCACCATCAACCGCCCCTTTTCATCCTGAATGCCCCGGTAATGGGCCTGGTATCCCCCTTTTTCCCAAGTTCTCCCACTGTACACGAACTGTAGTCCCGGGACCTGGATAAGCTCCTTGATGTCGTAATAGCAGTGAAAGATGGGATGGTCGATCGTGAGTTCGATTGGCTCATATTCTGGGAAAACTTTTTTCATCTGTCTGTAAAAGTTCTGCCACTCGTACTCCCCGTGAAAGTCATCCACGACCAGAAAGCCTCCTCGCAACAAATATTCCCTGAGCTGGCTCGCTTCCTTGTCAGATAAGCGCATGTGCCCCACTTCAACAGCGTAAAGGAAGGGAAACTTGAACAACTCAGGGTCGGAGAGGGGTAGAGCCAGATGTTCGGTGCTCACAAACCCGAAATCGGTGAGTTTTCTCAGCCCATAAAGAAACTGCTGGTCGGCTTTGGGATAGTCGACATGCCAGGTCGAAGCTGTCCAATCTGCTCCCGAATACACGAGTCTTAGGAAGGTGAATTCAGGAGGATGGACTCGCTCCTGGTGATCGGGTAAATCGGCCATGCGAGCGGCTGAAAACCCGATCAGCAAGACCAGTAAGAGAAACCTTGTAGCCATCTGCCTCTACCATTATAGCCTTTGTTTGATAAACTTTGCTTTTGCCGGAATTATGCATAAATTTTCTACTGCAGTGCCGCAATCATCCAGCGTGCGTTGCGCACCGACTGCGTTGTGCTTCCTTGAGCTCCTCGGCGTACTGCATGAGTACGCCTGCGGGGCCCGACCCGCAAGCGGGTGCCCCTCGCACGCCTTGTCATCGCGGCGCCAGCGGCACTTCGTCACGAAAACCTATGCACAACCCCGGCTGGAAGTTTGACTCCCATTGTTAATCGATCCAAGGGGTCTCCCATGAGAGGACTCATAGCTGCTTCTGGCGCGCTCATTCTGCTTTTGATCATCAGCCTGCCTCAAGCCCTGGAACCTGGGGAGGAGGACAAAAGACGGACCGATCAAGAGTTTGAGCAACTGTCTCTGGAACTCAGCGAAGAGGCGGGTTACTTTGACACAGACAATCTGATTTCCAATGAACTCTCCTACCTGCAGGTCCTTCCAAGATTAAAGGAGATCACAACAAGTGGGCAGGTGTATTTAGGAGTCGGACCCGACCAAAACTTCACTTACATCGTGCAGGTGAGACCTACCACCGCCATTATCATTGATTTGCGCCGCGACAATCTTCTGCAACATCTTTATTTCAAGCAGCTCATCGAGGCTTCCGACAACCGATGGGAATACCTCACGCTCCTGTTTGGCAAGAAACTCCCGAAAGGTTTTCGACCCGATCCTTCGGCCGGTATCCCGGGACTGGTTGAACATTTTCAGGGCCTTTCTTCAGATCGCGATTTCTTTGAACAGAACTTTCTGGAAGTCTGGTCAGACATTCGAAGACGTTTTCCTCAGGTGACGCGGGAGGAAGACCGCGGCACTTTTCATGCCATCGCTGTGACCTTTTTCGAAGACAGCTTCCAGTTGAGATTCCGGAGCCATGGCCGCCTGCCTCGTCCTCAGTATCCCACCTATGAACAACTGGCCAGGGCAACTGATCAGACGGGGAAGATGCGACATTATTTGAATTCCGAGAGCGATTTTCAGTTTTTAAAAGAGATGCAGGAGGAAAATCGAATCATACCGGTCATTGGAGACTTCGCTGGGCCGACAGCTGTGAGGAGTGTCGGGGAGTATTTGAAGAGACAAGGCTTAGTGGTCTCGACTTTCTACGTCTCGAATGTAGAGTTTTACTTGTTTGGGAATAGGGGATTCCCGCTTTTTCTTGAGAACCTGAAACGTCTGCCCGTCGATCACAACAGCGTCATCATCCGAAGTTATTTCCACTACAGGCAGAGGCATCCGGAGACCCTCTCCGGTTCCTACGTCACGACCTTACTGCAGCACATTGAGAGCCTTCTCAGCTTTCACCAGCAGAGACCTTACCGAGATTACTGGGATTTAGTCACAAGAGATTACATCTCGACGGAGGTGGTTGCGCAATGACATCCTTCCGCCGGGGCTAAGTGCTCCCTTCCATAAATACGGTGATATTTGCGGAGGGGTTTGTGAGGCGAGGTCGAGGAGCGAGAAGGAGGCGATGTCGGGACATCGTCGACGACGAGCGACGAAGAGATCGACCACACCTCCCCTCCGCCCGAAGGGTTGCGGCGGGCCGGGCCCATCTCTTTGTTGCTCCTCCTCGCCGATGTCTCGACATCGACTCGTCGTCGCGCCTCGATCTGGGCTCCGTCGCGCTCGCAACAAACATCACGGTATTTATATGGAAGTGAGCACTAAAGTGGGACTAGCAAACGGCAGGGCGATGAGCGGTGGTGGGGCCAGGAGTGACTCGCCTCTCCAAAGCCATATTCTCAATCAGGATGTTACGGTGAGAGCGGAAAAGTTTTGCTTGACGAAGAATCTTGTTCTCACACTCCTCGTAGTCAAGCTCTAAAGTTTCTCGGATAAAGGAGACAACTCTGGCCAGATAAAGAGGTTTTAAAGCCTCGATCACCCGTAACTTTTCAGCACGATCCACGGCCTGGTCGTAACTGCACAGAAAATCATAGACAATACTCACCCACAGCAGGCTCGATAATCGAAAGCGATGAACTCGGAACATCGCATGAACCTTCTCCCCTGTCTCAGGTGGCAGAATCTGCAAAATCAAGCTCTCTCGGGACGGGAACTCCCGAACTGCCTGTCTCTTTAAACGCTTATAGTCGATGGACATTTCCTGGGGCGCAGCCAGTGATTGGGTGCGGCCGTACACGGGTGGCGTGTCGGGCTCATGGAAATCTTTGTTCCACCGGTTCTTGGACTTCAGCAGGCTGGCAAAGAGAGTATCCACAACCTGGGAAAACATTTTCCCCAACTTGGGAGCACTCGGCTTGTGAACCTTGGAACCCAAGACCACCTGGGCGACGCGAAAATCCCCCAGGAGAGCTTCGGTGGTCATGAAGATGTCAACCCCATATTGACGAACATTTCTCCCCCATCTTCGAGTTCGCCAATGCTCCATGAGTCTTGTGGAGAAGGCGAAATCGCCTGCTATCGGTTGACGGATCTTCTTGCCCAACAGAGCGTAGAGCAAGGGATAACAGAGATGGTTGGTAATGGTTCCATCGTACTCGTTGCGACTGTAAATCGGAGCCACAAACTCAAAGCCGTTGGCAATCGGTTCCGCCAGAGTCCGGGGCCAGGATGGGCGAATACTGCGCAAATCAGCATCTACGACGATAACAATCCCTGGTTGATACTGAGAGAGGTAGTCAAAGAGATTATGAAAATTGTGGCCTTTACCTTGGACTCCGCGAGGAGTGGAAAGGTAAACCTTTGGAATAGAGCCACTTTCCGCTCTGAGAAAGGCATCCTTCGTGCCGTCCTCAGAAGAGTTGTCGGCGTTGATGATAGCGGTGTTGAGGTGAGGGTAGTATTTTTTCAATCCCTGGGCGACTTGCTCGACCACAAAGCCGATGTTGTCGGCCTCGTTGTAAGAAGGTATTCCTACCGCCAGATCGAGTGGATGGCCATTCAGATCATTTCCGACCATCAGAGTTTTTCCCATCGTCATATGCCACTGGCCCGACCAACGATCTCCAAAAGCTCCGCCGGGAATCTGACCGGAGTTCCTTATAGCAGAGGTCTCTGACCTTCCACAGTGTAGGTGCATCAACCCTTCACACGATGCAAGAGCTTGTTCGTTGCCTGATCGACAGCGCTTCTGCACAGGGTTTTGACAGGGAAGCCAGGGTTAGATTTTGTCAAATGACTCTCTTTTTCATTAGAATAGAAGAAGTGGCTGAAAAAACGGCAAAGGAGTTTATCCATCGTCTAGAGATTGGCTTTCCCGTAAAAGTCGAACACCCCGATGATGAGCGAGACGCCACGGTGGTGGATATCGCTGAAAATTCACTGGGTGTTCAGCTTTCCGCAGCGAATGCTGGTCTTTCTTTCAAGGTGGGAGAGAAAGTTCGGCTCAAGTACTGGGATCCACAAGGGATCTACTTCTGTCATGCCGAAGTTTCCAGAGTCTACGGACCAGGGAACCTCAAGGTCGAGCTCTCGATCGTGAGCAGACCGGTTGCCATGCAGAGGAGAAGGACTTCCAGGCTTCGTTCGAAGATATCCTTTTCGTTTGAAGTCATCGAAGCGGTTCATCGAGGTCTCACCACGGGGAAAGTCTTTCAGGCAGACACTCTAGATCTCAGTGGGAACGGTCTGAGCTTTGAAACCGCCACTCCCTTGCAGGCTATGGATCTGTTGAAGCTGAACCTCCAGTTGTCAGAGTCACAACAAGTCAGCACCTTGGCCACGGTCGTCAAATCCGAGAAGGTGAAACGGGGAGAGGATTATGTGAACTCGGTCGGCCTCGAGTTTTCTGAACTGCTTCCAGAAACGCGGAGCCAGATCGTGGAGTTCGTGGCTCAGGCTCAAGCGAGTGCGGATCACGCCAAATCGAAGGAGTGATTTTAGACCTCAGGGGTAAAGGAGGACTGAAACAACTCTTTTAACTCCGCTTTACTGACCTTCCCCATCACATTGTGAGGCAGTTCTTCCAAGAGAATGAGCCGGGTGGGTACTTTAGATATTTCCAGCCTCTCCTTTGCCCAGTTGCGAAGATCACCCAGCGACAAGGTACGAGTCGGCGTGGGTATCACAGCGGCACAGACTCGTTCTCCCCACTCTTGATCTTTGATGCCCACCACAGCACATTCCTGGATGGCAGGATGCGTCCTCAAGACTTCTTCTACTTCGAGAGCGGATACCTTGTTACCCCCCGTTTTAATGATATCGAGGGAAGTTCTCCCAAGAACCCGACAATACCCTTCTTCGATGATCGCCTCATCGCCGGTGCAAAACCAGCCGTTACGGAAGGCTTTGGCAGTAGCTTCTGGTTGTCCCAGATATTCCAGGAAAACATTGGGCCCTCTCACCTGTAATTCTCCCGCCTCTCCCTCATCCCTTATGGTATGACCTGCTTCATCAACCAGTCTGACTTCAACACCAGGCAAGGGCACGCCCACAGAACCGGGCCTTCGGTCCCCATGAAGAGGATTGGACAGTACCATGCCCACCTCAGTCAGTCCGTAGCGCTCAAGTAGGGTGTGTCCAGTTATGGCCTTCCATTTCTCAAAAACGCTGGCTGGCAGAGGCGCCGATCCGGACACCATTAAGCGTATCTTGGCACAGGCCTTTGACATGATTTGTTGGTCTTCCCTGGTAGCTTTCTCCCAGGCTGTAATCAGTTTGATGTAGATCGTAGGGACCGCCATAAACAGTGTCAAATCACTCTTGACAAATCGACGCCACACTGTATTGGCATCAAATTTGGGCAGCATCTCACAGGTCGCCCCTGCCCAAAAAGCGCACAGAAGTATGTTCACGATGCCGTGTGTGTGATGAAGGGGCAGAACATTTAAAATCTGATCCTTGGCTGTCCACTCCCAGGCATCTATCAGGGTGGTGGTCTGCGCCATGATGTTCCGGTGGGTCATGACGACCCCTTTGGGTTTGCTTGTGGTTCCACTGGTGTACAGGATCATTGCCTGCCGCTCTGTTGCCACATGGGGAAGAGAACATTCCCGGGCTTTTGTGGTCTCTGATGTTGAGAGGATCCGGGCACTGCGGCCGCTGACCAGTGGCCGCAATGTTTCTTCAAAGTCGGGATGGGTGACCACAGTTTCTGCTTCCGTGTCCCGCAGCACGTACTCTATTTCCGGAAGGGGGTGTGAGGTACAGAGTGGAACCGCTATTCCTCCTGCCTCCCAGATCCCCCATTGCACTGCCGCATATTCAAAGCTGGGGGGGACCATGAAAGCAACCCGCGCTTCCCCCAGATCAGGTTGGCCACTGAGTAAGCACGAAGCTACCTGGTTGGCGGCCACAAGCAAATCGGCGTAGGTGTAGCTTTCCTCCCCTGCGATGATGGCGAGTCGTTTATCATGCGCTGTGGCTCTTTTGACTGCAGGAAGACTCGAAGCAAAAACCATTTTCTCGATGCTCGCC
>JAPUKI010000184.1 GCA_027295745.1 Acidobacteriota bacterium | reverse complement strand
AGCACCGGGACGATGGGGCCGCTGCTGTGGAGAGTATCCAGTCCCCCTTCCTTTAATTGGTGACGGAGCCGATCGGCCAGGAAGCACACTTGCTCTCGCCGCTCTGGCCGGGCGCTGAGCAAGTCAAGAGCTGCTTCTATGCCCCACAGAAGAAGGGGCGGAACGGCTGTCGTAAAGATGAAGGAGCGGCTGCGGTTGACCAGGGAATCAATGACGACCTTTGGTCCTGCCACGAAAGCTCCAAACAGTCCCAGCGCTTTGCCGAAGGTCGAGATAATGGCGATGGCCCGTTTTTCTATGTGGAACTTTTCAGTCAGCCCGGAGCCTCTCTTGTCGCCAAAAATGCCAGTCGCATGGGCGTCGTCTACAATTAAGTAGGCCCCATACCTCTCCACCAACTCCGCATAGCTTTCAAGAGGAGCGATATCTCCGTCCATGCTGAAAAGGGATTCGGTCACCAAAAAAGTTTTTCCCTCTGGATGGGACTGGCTCAGAGCGTCTTCCACAGCTCTTACAGTGAGGTGCGGAAAGATAATCTTGTGGCACCCGCTCAGGCGCAAGCCGTCGATAATACTGGCGTGGTTTTGGGAATCGGAAAGAACACGATCTTGGGGCCCTATCAGGGTCGTTAAGACTCCCAAGTTGGTCTGGTATCCGGTGGGGAAAAGCAGGGTCGCTTCTGTGCCCTTAAAAAGGGCCAGCCTGTGCTCCAGTGCTTGATGCTGCGAGGTGTTACCGCGCAGAAGCCTGGATGCCGGTGAAGACAGCGGGTGAAGTTCGGTAGTCTGGCTGAGCTTCTCCAGAATGGCCGCGCGAAAGTTGGGGTCCTGGGAGAAGCCTAGGTAGTCGTTGGAGCAAAAATCAAGGCCCTGGGGCTCGGTCAACCTGCGGTAGAGTTTCTGGGCCCGGATCTCCTCCAGTTGCTCTTCCAGTTCCCGAAGAAGAGCTTTCATAATCTTTCCAGCGGCGTGAGACCCAGTTTCGCCAGCAAATCCCGATCATGGGAGATGCCAGGATTGGGCGTGGTGAGGAGTTTCTCGCCGCTAAAAATGGAATTGGCTCCTGCCACGAAACAAAGGGCCTGAGTCTCCACTGACATTTCGGTTCGTCCCGCACTGAGTCGGACCCGGCTTTTGGGCATCACGATTCGTGCCGTGGCGATCATGCGGACGATCTCGATTGGATCCACTGGGGGCTCATGACCCAAGGGAGTTCCCTCTACTCGAACCAGTGAGTTGATGGGAACGCTTTCCGGATGAGGATTCAGGTGGGAAAGAACCCGCAACAGGGCGATCCGATCCTGCAGACGTTCGCCCATGCCCAGGATTCCTCCACAGCAGACAGTCACACCCGCCTCACGGACATGCTCGAGGGTCTGGAGGCGGTCCTGATAAGTCCGAGTGGAAATGATTCGGCTGTAGTAATCAGGGCCGGTATCCAGGTTGTGGTTGTAAGCAGTGAGTCCCGCTTCAGCCAGGCGCTTGGCCTGGTCGAGAGTGAGCATGCCCAGGGTGCAGCAAACCTCCAATCCCAGTTCACGGATCTGTCTTACCATCTCGAGTACCCGTTCGAATTCAGGACCCTGGCGGACCTCTCGCCAGGCAGCGCCCATGCAAAAACGAGTTGAACCGTTATCCCGTGCCTGGCGGGCAGCCTCTACAACCTCTTCTGTGTCCAGCAAAGCTTGCGAATTGACGCCGCTTTCGTAGTAGGCGCTCTGTGGGCAATAGGCACAGTCCTCCGGACAGCCGCCTGTCTTGATGCTCAACAGTGTGCACAGCTGCACCTTCTGAGGATCGTGGTAGCGGCGGTGTACGAGCTGGGCCTGAAACAGCAGATCCGGGATGGGTAGATTGTGGATGGCCTCGATCTCCTCATCACTCCAATCGTGACGAATAAGATCTTCGGGGCTGGGTTTTAAATGGGGCACTATCGAGTTGTTCCAAGGTGAGCCTACCATGCAAAAGTCAGCTCAAGCAAGCTGTGGCCTTGGCCGGCCCCTGCTATAATTCCGGCTCCGTGTCACAAGAGTTACCTGCAAGTCCACATGAGAGGGTGGGTCCCTTGAACCTGACTCCGCGCCGGCGGGTCTGGATCACGGCAGGAGTCATGATGGGACTTTTTCTCAGCGCTCTGGAAGGAACGGCGGTGGTGACGGCCATGCCCACCGTCATCTCGAGCCTCGGAGGGCTGGAGCTGTACGGTTGGGTGTACTCGATTTACTTCCTTACGGCCACCGTGACAGTTCCTCTGTGGGGACGTCTTTCCGATCTCTATGGGCGACGCTTATTCTATCTAGCCGGCATTGCATTGTTTGTTTCCGGTTCGGTTCTCTGCGGTTTGAGCCAGTCGATGGTGCAGCTGATTTCTGCTCGAGCCCTTCAGGGTTTGGGGGCGGGAGCCTTGCTTCCCCTGGGAATGACCATTGTCGGTGACATTTACTCTTTGGAGCGTCGTGCCCGCATGCAAGGCTGGTTCAGTGGGGTATGGGGACTGAGCAGTATCGTGGGACCCCTTCTGGGAGGACTCATCACCGACCATTTGTCCTGGAGATGGGTGTTTTTTCTCAATATTCCCTTTGGCTTTTTGGCGGGGGGCATCATCACTCTGGCCCTGGTTGAGCCCAGGAAGGAACACCGCAGCCGGGTGGATTACCTGGGAGCTCTACTCTTGATGGTCTCCCTTTCCCTCCTTCTCTTCGGTCTGGATCAGTGGAGAAGCGGCCAAACGAGCCCGGGCCCGTCTCTGGTCTTGGTGGCAGGAGTCATTCTGCTGGCCCTCTTTCTTTTCCAGCAAAGGAGAGCCATTGACCCTATTTTGCCTTTACACCTCTTTCGCGATCGAATCTTTTCCGCTGCCGCACTCAACGGTTTTTTCAGTGGGATGGCCCTCTTTGGAGCGATTTCCTTTCTTCCCCTCTTTGTCCAGGGTGTTTTGGGCACCGGGGCTACAGAAGCTGGATGGGCGCTCACTCCGCTCATGTTGGGTTGGGTGGTCTTCTCCATTATCGGGG
>JAPUKI010000183.1 GCA_027295745.1 Acidobacteriota bacterium | reverse complement strand
GGGTTGGGGCGGGACGCGCCCATCTCTTTGTTGCTCCACCTCGCCGATGTCTCGCCCTAGACACGTCGTCCCGCCACGATCTGGGCGCCCTCACGCTCCCCACAAACGTTACCGTATTGATGAAAGTGAGTACAAAAGTGAGTAAGTTTTCGATGGGGGCAGCTGGCTTGCCCCAGGGTGCACAAATGTCTCTGGACCGCCGGAGATTCTTGCTCTCTCTTGCCGCCGCTGGTGGAGTTCTGAGCAGCTCGAAGCCGGCCCTTGCTTCCCGGCTCCTGCCCCAGGCCCAGAGTGGGAGTGGGGTCCAGCCGGGGGACTGGCCTTTCTCGACATACGATATCCGAGGAACCCGATTCAATCAGCACGAGACCATCATTGGTAGAGGAAATGTAGAGCGTCTGAAGGTCAAGTGGATCTCTGAGGCGGCAGGAAATGCCAACCAGACGACCCCCAGCGTGGTGGGCGACAGCCTTTACTTTCCGGCCCACGACGGCTATGTCTATGCACTGGATTCCAGCTCGGGAGCTTTGAAGTGGAAGTTCAACGCCTGGGAGGGCATCCAGCCCAATGCGCCCGGGACCTGGCAGAGAGAGGTTAACGCGGACCCGGTGGGGCAGATGCGGAGTGCGGTCGGTTATGCCAACGGCCGACTCTTCGTGGGTGACAGCACGGCCAGAATGCACTGCCTGGAGGCAGCCACCGGCCGGGAAATCTGGCGGACCCAGATGGACCCTCCGGCGGGAGCCAACCGCAGCAAGATCTCCTCCGCTCCCATTATCTACGACGGGAAAGTTTACTTTGGCACTTCCACGGTGGCCGGGCGTTCTCAGATTGCCTGCCTGGACGCAGGAACGGGTGCCATCCGGTGGAACTTCCACATCGTTCCTGATCCCAAAGCACTCGGTGGAGGTGCCGTCTGGAGCGCCTCGGCTCTGGATGTGGAGTACGGCGTTGTCTACAACGTGACGGGAAGCGTGCATGGACGTATGCCCGGGCCCATGCTCTTCAGCGAGAGCATGCTCGCCAACGACATGGAATCAGGCGAGCTGTTGTGGTATGACCAGTTGCGTTCCAAGGATCCCTTTGATCTGGATTACAGCTGTCACCCCACTCTTTTTGAGACCAGCCATCCGACCCGCCCGGGAGCCGTGCGCAGCTGTGTGGGAGCGGGCAGCAAGACCGGATTTCACACCTTCGATCGCTATTCGGGGGAGCACTTATGGACGGCTTCTGTGACCAATGGCGGTCCCACCCTCAACAGTACCGCCTATGGCTACGACAAAATCTTTATGGTCTCCAATTCCGCAGCAAGTCACCGCCTCATCGCTCAATCCGCCACCGTGGCGCTCCATGCCTATACGGGAGAAGTGCTGTGGTGGACACCCAATGAGTCCAGAATTGGGTCAGGGGTGGCCGTGGCCAATGGCCTTTTTTACCAGGGCTTCAGAGACGGCACCCTGCAGGCTCTGGATGTGGAAACGGGATCGCCGCTGTGGACCTATCAGCTCCCCTCCAGCCGCCGGGGCGGAATCACCATCTCCAACGGGACCCTCTACACAACCTGTGGAGAGCCACCCTACCCGGTTTATGCCTTCAGTATCGATGGTCTTTAATAGCCGGGACTATGCATAATACCGGCTAGTTCTCGAAAGAGATGACCAGCTCGCTGTTTTCCACATGAATGTCCCCAATCTCCGGCGGCAATCTGAACTGATCGCGGTTCTGGGGTGACTCAAAAAGACGCTGAACTGCTCGATCCAGTGCCATCTGTGGAATGGGGAGAGAGCCCAATTGACCTGCTGTCGCTTCAAAACGTAGCTGACCCTCTTGTACCTGGAGACGCCCTTCCAAAATCAAGGTGAGCTTCCGCCCATGAAAATCGAAGACAACATAGGCCTGCAATCGGTCACCTGTTAAATCGATTTTGAGATCCTGCACGGCAGATCGGACCTCTTGGATGTCCGCTGGGGCGCCCGCGGCTGTTTCTGTGGGATCTTCTGAAACTCCTGATGAGAGAGCCAGGTTTTCACTCACCCAGGAGTTGACCTCCGTTTCTGCCAGCCGGAGGGTGTGAGATCTACCCGCCCGAAGCGAGTTTTGCAGCTCCCGCATTTTGTGCTGCAGACGAAGTCCCGCAGCGGGATCCACATCCACCTGAGGAGGGGGTGCCTGGCGCAAGATCAGGATGACTACCACAATCGTTCCGGCCAGTACTACCCACCGAAAGACTCGATAGAACCGTCTGAAGGTGTTACTCCCGGGACGACTTGACTCGGCCATTGCCATCATGGGAAAAGCTCAGAGCGCACTGGAGCCGCTAACCTTTCTTCACTTGACTGGTGTCAAACGTGTCTGGATCGTTTCCACTATAGAGTCCATGAGCAGGACAGATGCCAAACCGGAATTCTCCTCGAAAACAATCCGCGGCATTCCTGTCTGAGAGCTCACAGCAACGTCGCGAAAGGGGAGGAAGGATGTGACCATGCCAATCAGATATGCGCTGTTGACTGCCTGTGTCCCGTGAATAGCCACATCCTCCGGTTTCGTCACCACGGGTCCACCACTATTTCCAGGAAAAACAGGAGCGTCAATCAAAAGTTCCCTGCTGGAACCCAGAAGGGCATCTCGAATCCTGGCGATACAGCCTGTGCGCACGATGACAAAGGACCGTTCCTTACCCACAAGACCCATAGGAAAACCCAGCACAAAAATGGGGTCACCTTCGGTCAAACCAAGCTCCGATGCCCTTTTCCGATCCGCTAGGTGCTCATCACTCCTAAAATAGTTAAACTGAATATCGTTCTTCCTCAAGAAGCGGGCGTTGATCGAGATCACAGCGACATCGACGTCGAGATCTGGATGTGCGTGCCACTTCAGATCTCCCGACTCCACAAGCATGAGGTCGTAATCACGAGCGGCTTCATCCGCCTTGGGATTAAAGCGAATGAAAGCTTTCTCATGACCCTCAAACACATGCCTGTTTGTGACCAAAAACAGTTCGTAGGTTTTTTCTTCAGCGGATTCATCTTCCACCAATTTCCCATAAAGGAATCCCGATGCGTTCCATTTCTTGCTCCCAGCGGTCTCTGGAAAGCCGATAGCAACAACACAATCCAGAAAAAATGGTGGAATTAAAGCCATGACTTCCCGCCTATTTCACGACAGTTCCTGACAAGTCTGCCTGAGATGCAAATCCTGAAAAAGGGTGATGAAACGACGGAACACAGCGCTGGGAGCGCTGTGCCTTCGGTTAGGAGACCTGGCTGGCCAGCTCAGCTACTTTACCCTGCGAACCCTTCTCGTCTGCCAGCCTCGCTACCAGCTCCTCATTTTGAGCTTCCAGGCTTCGTTTCAGTTCTTTAAGCTCCTTGATCTCCTTCTTCAAACGGTCAGATATTTTTCCAACCGCGCCTCCCGTCAGGATCAAGAAACTGGACCAGGCCAGGATATTCATCCAGAGATCCAGAGCCGTAAAATTGGGGAGGAAGGAGCTGGGGAAATGGTAGACGTAAATGACAACCAGTAGAGTCGTCAGAACACCGCCCATCAGTGCCCTGTGAGCCTCCAGGAAGTAGACTGCAAGCAGAATTACGATGAAAAAGAAATTCAGGAAAACTAACTTGTAAGGGAGAAGATAGGTGATTGCGGGAACGCTGACCAGAATTGTGAGCGCCAACATCTGCTCAGCATTTTTGATCAAGTACTCCTTGAGAGTTTCCATGAATTCAATCCTCCGCTTTCTGAATGCGGCACCTTCCGGGCCAAAACCAGAAGAAGGCAGACTTAGAGGCTCACCGAAGGAAGGGCTCACCTTCCTTCTTTTGGAGCTTAACCTTTTCCTATTCTAAACATCTTGGTGCCACAGACCGGGCAGACACCTTTCGTTGCTGGTCTGCCATTTTTCATTGTTATAGCCTGGGTGTCCTTCATTTCCCTCTTTTCTCGACATTTCACACAATAGGCTTGCATCCTTTTATCCCCTTTCCTGTTTGTACTGTTAAACTATTTCTCCTACAGAAACAAATGAACTGTGATGAGGGGCCAGGCCTTGACATCAGTCATCGTCAAGAGAAGCTTAACCCACAACATCACGGAAGTGTTGTGATGGCACTCACACAATTTCTTTTGTGCCTTGCCGCTCAAAACGGGTCATCCAAGGGGAGGCGAACCGACCTGACGCCCATCCCTTCACCTTCGATTCAGACTACCAGCGATCGCGCCCGTAGCCGCCACCGCCACCGCCACCACCGCCGCCGCCGCCGCCGCCGGTTCGGGGCTGCTGTGGTTTGGCCTCGTTGACTGTCAGGCTTCGTCCTTCAAGATCAGAGCCGTTCAATTTCTGGATGGCCTCTTCAGCCTCGGACTGAGAACTCATTTCCACAAAACCAAAGCCCCGTGACCGTCCGGTCATTCGATCGGTGATCACTCGAGCCGATTCTACAGCCCCGTGCGGCGAAAAAATCTCCTGCAACCGGTCGTCGGTGACCGAATAGGGCAAACCACCAACGTAAAGTTTGTTACTGTTCATGTTCTCCTCCTAATAGAGAATGTTCTTGTCGTCAACCCTGAAATACTGACCACGAAAGGAGCAGAACACGGGAACTCTTGACATTCGGTGTCGCAATTCTGGTCGGTTGTTCCTTGGGGGATCTTCGCAAGGTGAGACGCTACTCAAAGCCTTCTACATTTGTTTTGCATTTGCTTTCACCGACAACCTCAGGAGGCCTTGAACTGAGGCCGTCATTTAAACTATATCCCCCTCTTCCCGGCATGTCAATGCAAGCCACTCCCCTGGAGTGCCTACCACTGTTGACATTTAGTCACCCTTTTCAAACATCTGGGGGTTTCGCTTACCCTTTTTAGCAACAACCTTTATCTTTTCAAACTCCTCTTAAAAAAGGGGATAGACTGATAGATACGCCTCTATCTCAGACTTTGGAGCGTCTCTTGCTGTTACCACGTCAGTTCTGCAGAAATGCGATGCCCGAGGTCACTTGACGATTCCTCCGCAACTTGAGGACCAGCGCTCCGAAATTCGAGGATCAAGACATGGCTAGGAAATCTCAATCAGGCTTTACCATTCTTGAAATCGCGGTGGTCTGCGTCTTTGCAATCATCATTCTCACTATTTCCGTCCCCAAGTTTCAGCAATTCCTGGATTACTACAGTCTGTCCTCTTCGGCAAACCTGGTGGCAAGTGAATTAAGTGCTGGTCGCGCCCTGGCAGTCTCACGAAACTGGATCTACGACGTGAACCTGGACACAAGCAGGAGCACTATTCAGATTATCGATCCAAACGACCCCAACAATTCTCCCAGAACGGAGAAAGGCCTCGAGTCAGGAGACTCCTTTTCATCAGTGCCGGCGAGCCCGATTCGATTCTATTCCCGAGGCCATGCCCGTGGTGGGACCATTGTTTTGGTCAACGAATCGGGTTACACCATCTCGATCATCGTCAGCCCTTCGGGGAAGATTGAAATGAGCTGATCTGTCATGAAACAGTCAATGAACTCAACGGAAAAAGGTTTTACCATAGTCGAGAATATGCTTGCCGTGGCTGTTCTAGCCATAAGCGTGCTCGCACTCGGTCAACTGATGTCAGTGGCTGTTCGGCAGAATGCTTTCACCCGGGTCGAGACCATGAGCAACGCTATCGCCCAGGAAAAGTTGGAGACACTCAGAGCGGCGTACAACAAGGAGTTGGAAACCGAGACGGCTTCGGATGACCTCACGGCCGGTTCGCACGGGCCGCAGATGATGACCATGGAGGCCCCCACAGAGAGCAGCATGGGAGACAGCGATTTTCAGGTCTCCTGGACGGTCACGATAGCAGGAACACGGAAAACCGTCGATGTAACAGTAGAGCCCCAGGACTCAAACGAGCTGAACAGTGACTTGCACCTGACGACCATTTTTGTGCCATGACCCCATCGCGTTCCGGATTCCACACCTGCAGTGGCGGCTTCACCCTGGTCGAACTGATCGTCGCCTGCGGGGTACTCGTTTTGATCACGGGGACCCTGACCTCCATTCTGTCCCAAAGTCAACACGCCTACCAGTCCCAGCAATATATCCTGGAAGTGACTCAAGAAGCCCGGGCCGCCATGGATCAGGTTTGCGCCTATCTCCGACAGGCAGGCAATGATCCGGAGGACTACCTGAAAGTCAACGACATCCCACCCATAGAACTCCTGGGCACCAACCACATCCGCATTAACAGCGACATTACCGGATCCGTGCCGGATGCCGGTGGCGATCCTCTTGAGGCCACCGGAGACCCCGACGGGTCTTTGGACAATCTCTATGAAAGAGTGGAGGTCCGCTACAATCCTCCACAGGAAAACCTTCAGTTGGACATCGGCTATGGAATGGAGGTGCTGGCTGAAAACCTATCCTTCGACTTCACTTTTTTCGATATCAACGGCAATGTCACCGCGGTTGAAAACGACATTATTCGGGTTCGAGTCGAACTGGTGGCAAAGACCGAAGACATCGATCTACAGACAGGCAAGATCCACAGTATCACCCTGGAATCGGAAGTGATGCTGCGCAGTCAATCCTTTGACCTCTTTGCGAACTAGGATGAGTTTCCAGGAGAAGTCTCATGCAACATTCATTTAAAACTCTGAGGAAGTCACCTCCACTTCCGACCATGCCTCTGGTACAGAGAGGTGTGATGAAAGATGAATCGGGTGTCTCTCTTTTGATCGTGACGATCGTTTCAATTCTCATGGCCCTCCTGGGTATGTCGATGATCTTTGACAGCATGACTGAGGTCACCATCAGCAATGAACTCGAAAACCAAAAGAAGGCCCGACTGAATGCCGAAACAGGTTTTAGTACTGTAAAAGATGCCTTGAGACAGGCCAATCTGACTGCCGTTTTGCAGTCCACAACCGGCGTTCCGAGGTACATGAACTACTCGGTTCCTGGCGCAGGCACGGTGGCTGAGGAGTATTTTCGGCGCAACCCCATCGCTCCCCAGGAAGCGATGAATATTGACTTCGAGAATCCCCCCACCCGACTGATCACCCGAACCGTCAACGGCTTTCTGACACCTGGAGAGGGCACACCTCTGGCTGCTGGCGGGAGATACTGGGCCAAAATCACTGATAACGACGACGGAGATGGTGATCTCACTACCGATGTGGATGGAATCGTTTATCTTCGTACCATCGGGATCCAAAGAATTGGTGCGGGTCAGATCACCACTTATGGTGGAACCGTCAAGAATTCTGTGGGCATCATCCAGTCCACCTTGAAGCGGGACCAGACTTTAGCTGCCAAAGCACCCTTTACCATCTATGGCCCTAACGCTGTGCCCTCATCGGGAGGGAACCTGTTTGCGGGAGCTGCTTTTGAGATCGATGGATATGATCACCCCACCATGACGCTGGCCGACCTTCTAGCCGGAAACGATGTTCACACCACGGATGCAGATGGTGATGGCTTGCCGGATGATAGTGCCGGTATTGACGCGGTTTTTGACAACCCCGGGGGTGGAGATGGTACCCCCCTGAGGGACACGATTAACAGTGATATGAATGGCGGCCAGCTCGGTAATATTGTGGGCAACCAGTCCGATTACGGTGGGACGCCTTCCTTGCGGGATGGTACCGACAGAGTCCGTAACGACCCCAATCCGGACGCCACCAATATCTTCAATGCGACCTACCTGATGAACTTCATCAACAAAACGGCAGCCGTGGCCGATGTAACGCTGGCCCACGGAACCAACTTCAGCGGCAGCAATCTTGGGACTGATGCGGCCCCCCAGATCACTTACTGCGAAGGGGATTGCAGACTGGGAGGAAGCTCCAGCGGTGCCGGCCTGTTGATCGTCAGGGGGCAACTGACTTTTCAAGCGGCCTTCGCCTATCACGGGTTGATTCTGGTGGTGGGGGAAGGAGACTTTGATATGAGTGGCTCAAACGTGGGCATTTTAGGCGGGCTCCTTGTGGCCAACACGATCGACAATGGAGATGGCACCTGGAGCTACGGAATCCCCGCAT
>JAPUKI010000182.1 GCA_027295745.1 Acidobacteriota bacterium | reverse complement strand
CGAGAAAAGATTCAGGAGAGAAAAAGAACCTATGTGAAACGTTTGACTCAAATCCTGAGCGACGTTCAGGACAAGCGCCGCAAACCGGTGACAGATCCCAAGCTGGCAGCGTTGGCCTTGTTTGGGATGATCAATTGGGTTTACACCTGGTATAACCCAAAAAAGAGAACACCCATCGAAGAAGTTGTGGAAGCGATGTCTGAAATCTTTCTTCACGGTTACCTTCGCCCCTAGCCCGCTTTTCTCACACCAGGTCGTCGCGAAGCGGCGAAAGGACCGGTCTGAGTGCGTTGCGCCACGCGCGGGGGCACCCGCTCGAGGGTCGCGCGGTCGGTGCAGCACGCCGGAGCATTGCGCCGATGCAGTAGACCGGGTGTGAGAAATGCGGGCTAACCCCTTTTGAGGCTCAGGAGGGTGGTTTGCCCTGTTCCATAGGAAGGAGTAAGATTCCACTCCCTATTTCTTCTAATGAGGAGACCCAACGAAAGGGAAAATGTCCTTAAACTTTGACCTGCAGACCACAGAGTTCTGGGACCCACAGGCGAGTCAGAAGGAACTTCTGCGGGTGTTCGATGTCTGTCATGGTTGCCGGGTCTGCGAGAGCTACTGCCCCTCCTTTGTCAACCTGTTTCAGTGGGTGGATGAGAACTTCGGTGACGTGGAGGCACTCAGTGAAGAGCAGGTGAATGACGTCGTCAGCCTGTGCTACCAATGCAAGCTTTGCTACTCAGTCTGCCCCTATGTTCCCCCTCACGAGTGGGACATCGACTTCCCTCGGACCATGATGAGAGCTAGTCTTGTCGCAGCAAAGCAGCGGGGGGCCAGCCTCGCCGACAGACTCTTCGGGGACACCGATTTAGTGGGAAGCCTGGCCAGCCTGGTAGCCCCGCTGGTGAACTGGGCCAATCGGAATCCTTTCCTGCGCGGTTTGCTCGAAAAACTTCTGGGAGTTCACAAGGATCGGCTGCTGCCCACCTTCCATACGGAGACCTTTGCCAAGTGGTTCCACAAGCGCTCCGCCCGCGCACCGTCCGAAAAGGGTGACGGGGTGGAAAAGGTGGCGCTCTTCCATACCTGCACGGTCAACTATAACGAGCCGGAGATCGGCAAAGCCACGGTCGGAGTGTTCGAAAAAAACGGGATCGAGTTCCTGGTGCCAGACCAGCAGTGCTGCGGCCTTCCCTTTCTGGACGTGGGTCTGGTGGATCTCGCCATCAAGAAAATCGAGTCCAACGTGGCTGTTTTGAGCCAGGCCGTCCGGCAGGGATACAAGATTGTGGTACCCGCCGCGAGCTGCAGCTACATGCTTAAGCAGGACTACCCGCGGTTCCTGCCCACCGACGATGCCAGGCTGGTTGCTGAGAACACTTACGATCTATCGGAGTATCTGATGAAGGTCCACGGAAGTGGCAAATTGGACCTGGGCTTTACGCAGCACATGGGCAAGATCCGATACCATCAGCCCTGCCATCTCAAGGTGCAGAACATCGGCTTCAAAGGGCAAGAGCTGATGAAGCTGATTCCCGGAACAGAAGTCGCGCGGATGCAATGCTGCAGCGGGCACGATGGCACTTGGAGCGTAAAGAAGGAGAACTTTGAGGCTTCGATGAAAGTGGGACGGGCGCTCTTCAAGTTCATGAAATCCGAGGACGCCTGCCCGGTGACCGATTGTCCCCTGTCCGCCGTCCAGATTCAACAGGGAACCGGCCAGAAACCGGTCCATCCCATCGTCGTGATGGCCCGGGCCTATGGGCTGGATCTGGAGGAATAGACGAGGCCACAGAAACTACTTCTTCTGTTTGGGGTCTATAATCCAATCCTTCTCTTTTTCGATGCCGATCATAAACTCGTCGTCGGCATCTGAAGGCATGACCTCTTCCAGATGCTTCTCGTATTCTTCCGCAGAAAGCGGTTCGCCCTCCACGCTGTAGGTCTCCCCTGCATACTCTCCAATGTTGCGGTTGAACTTCGGATCGGGAAGCCGTAGCTTTGGCTGTTCCTCTGGAATTTGGCGGTTCAACGCGTCAACAATGGCACCGACTTCTTTGTGGTACAGCGAGCGCGAGAGCTCGTTCAGCTTCCCCATATCCGCCGGATCTTCATACACGTGCTCGTCGTAGCGTCCCTTCAAGCCCCAAAGGTAGGCCCAGTGCGCCGAAGAAGACTCATCCTGGCCAAACAGGTCGTAGGCCGTGGAAATCCACTTGTAGAAGTACTTCTGAATGGTTGAGATGGGAATCCTTCCGGCCTTGACGACCCGCATCAAGCCGGTATTTCCGGTCAGCAGGTGATAGGCCTCTTCCTGAAGCATGGGCCGCATGCTGCGCGCCAGCGGGGCAAAACTGCTTCGGCTGAGCATGTTGAGCTGAAACTTGCCGTCCCGATCAATAAAAGAGGCATAGGTAAAAAAGTCGAGCCAGCACCGGATCGGCACATTAAAGGAGCCGAGCAAGCGCGTATTCGTGGTTGCACACCGCTCCAGCAACTTCTGAGCCTGATGTTTGCCCGCCTCTCCAAAGTGGGTCACCAGCAGGTAGCTCATTTGCCACCCATGCCGCATCTCTTCCCGGTTGACCCGGATGATGCTGTCCAGGTCATAGTCGGTGGGGGCTCTCTCCAGCAGATTCTTCTGCTGCTCAACGGAGGCAAACTCAGTATCCCCCTGATACTCCACCAGGTGCTCCAAGGCGTCCCGGATCCGCTGATCCGGAATGTCAATCAGCCTTTCCCACTTAGGCTGTCCGGCAAAATGTCCGAACTCGATCTCGTCGCTCTCGAGTGCCCCCAGCTTGGTCTCGAAGTGATAGTCTCCCACCAGTTCCGTCGGATAACCAATCTCATTACGCCATTGGTGAAAGAGATCTACCCAGTCATCAAAGCCCTGAATTCTTGACGGCTTAATTAACATTTATTCTGCCTCCTTACTGTCCCCCAGCTTGACCCGGCTGTGGTGATTGAGGTGATCGGCCTTTGGTGCTCCTAGCCATGGTGGTGTTGTTTCCCATGGCTTCTCCTGGCGGCTGCGTTTAAAAGCTTGCATTCTGTCGGACGTTCGTTCTAAAATATAACATCCTATTTGAGTCGAAATCAAGTGAACTGTATGATTCATTTCCAACAAAGCTCAGCTCATTTTATCTTTTAGGAGGAGTTATGGAAACACAGACCGAAGAAAAACTGGTTGAGTATCGTGTCGAAGAGGGTATCGCCATTTTCGAGCTCAATAATCCGCCCGCCAATGCCTATGATCACGAGATGATGCGGGAGTTGGATGAGGCTATCCTCAAGGCCCGCTTTGACGAGAACGTACACGTGATCGTGGTTCGGGGCCAGGGGGACAGGTTCTTTTGTGCGGGTGCAAATGTCAAAGACATCTCCGAACGCTCTTCCCAGTACCGCTACAACTTCGGATTACACGGAAACGAGGTGTTGTGTCGGCTGGAAAACACCCCCAAGCTGGTCATTGCCGCACTCAACGGTCGTGCTCTGGGAGGCGGGTTGGAAATTGCGCTGGCCTGTGACATCAGGCTTGCCAAGAAAGACGCGGGTGGGGTGGGACTGCCCGAGATCAACCTGGGGCTGATCCCCGGCATGGGCGGAACCCAGAGGCTGGCCCGCTTGATCGGCAACGGAAGGGCCTTGGAACTCATGGCTACGGGCCGAACCGTCAATTTCGAGGAAGCTCTCGAGATGGGGATCATCAACCACATCTATGAGAAGGATGGGTTTTTTGAGGATGTACTCGTCTACGCCCGCCAGTTCGTACCTCCCAACAAGGCCGCCCGATCCGTGGGATGTATCAAGCGGGCCGTAAAGTCCGGCTTTGAGATGTCCCTCGTGGATGGTTTGGCCTTGGAGCGAGAGCTGCTCCAGCAGGCTTTTGACAGTGAAGATGCCGCCGAGGGAATGAAGAGCTTTATGGAAAAGAGGATGCCCGCTTTTAAGGGCCGCTAGCCGGAAGCAGGAGGGAATCGTCCAAATTGGAACCAGAACCGGAGAATAGGAGACGGGTGTGGCAACAGAAGAAAAAACTCTGATTTTCATCTGCCAAAACACCGACTGTAAATCACGGGGCGGTGAGGAGATCATGGTTCGTCTCCAAGAAGCCTTCGCTGACAATGAGGGGCTTGAGGTTTGCCCGTACATGTGCTTTGGAACCTGTCACAACGCTCCTAATATCGTCATCTATCCTGAGCGACAGTGGTATTCAGATGTCCGCCCGTCCGACGTGCCTGAAATCGTTGAGGCCCTTCAACAAGGCTCCCGTGTGGAACGCATTTGTGACCAGATAGACGAGGGGGCGCGAAATCTTATTTACACCCTTCTCGACGCGGGAATCTACTAGCCCGGATTTCTCACACCTGATCGTAGCGAGGGGGTGGAGATGGCTGTGGATACCAGGCGCGCGACGGAGGCCCCCGCAAGCGTACTGTACGGTACGTTGAGGAGGCCGGGGGCACCCGCTTGCGGGTCGCGAAACGCAGTAGACGCGGCCAGATCTGCCGCCGCAGTAGATTGGGTGTGAGAGATGCGGGCTATTAACCTGTGAGCAACAAGTGATGATCCGTTTTTTCTCGGCTCGTTTGTTCGGTTGTTCAGCATGAACCTTTTACTTCCCACAACAAAAAGGAACGGCAGGGAAGGGCTCCAGGACTATCGCCACCGAGGGGGTTACGAAGGCTTGCGGATGGCGCGACACAAGGAGCTTCCAGAGATCGTTGAAGCCATTGTTGACTCCGGTCTCAGGGGCCGGGGAGGCGCAGCGTTTCCTGCCGGGCGCAAGTGGCAGTTGCTCGACCAGAACGCCACCCAAAATCGCTATCTGGTCGTCAATGGCGGTGAAGACGAACCAGGAAGTTTCAAGGATCGCTACTTGATGGAGGTCTATCCCCACCTGGTCCTGGAAGGTGCCTACATTGCCGCTTTCGCTCTGAACGTCCGTCAAGTCTTCCTGTACGTCAACGAAACATTTGAGGCTTCTCACCGATGCTTGAAGGAGGCCTTTGAAGAATTGGCAGCCTCTGGGTTGTTGAACGGATTGGAGATTAACCTGGAGTTTTTTTGCGCCCCACAAGCTTACGTGGCCGGAGAGGACACAGCTGCTCTGGAGGTCCTTGAGGGAAAGCCTCCCATCCCCCGCAAAAAGCCTCCTTATCCGGTTGAATCTGGATATCAGGCTTGCCCCACCCTGGTGCACAATGTCGAGACTTTGGCAAATGTCCCGTTGATCGTGCGTGAGGGGCCCGAAAACTTTCGCAATATCGGCACACCCGACAGTCCGGGGACCATGCTGTTTTACTTGAGTGAGGAATTCGAGCACTCGGGGGTCTATGAGCTCCCTTTTGGAACTCCTCTCCGCTATTTGGTCGAGGTACTGGGGGGTGGTCTCAAAGGTGGTAAAGGAATCAAGGCCATTCTTCCCGGAGGGCCTTCTACAGCCTTTTTACCCGGTGAACTGCTGGATGTGGGTCTGGAGCCCAAGGCCTTAGTGGAGGCGGGTTCCATCCTGGGCTGCGGGAATGTCCGATTGATTCCTGAAGAGGCCTGCATGGTTGAGGTCACACTGGAGATCGCTGAGTTCTTTGCCCGGGAGTCTTGCGGAAAGTGCCCACAGTGCAGCATGGAAACCAATGCATTCGTGACCATTCTCAAGAAGATCCAGGCTGGCGAGGGAGATTCGGCCATGCTCGAGCAAATCGAAAATGTCGCCAACTTCAGCCGAGGTAAAGGCGACTGTGGCCTGATTCACATGGCTGCCGCTCCCGTTCTCAGCGCGGTCCAACATTTCCCCGCCGATTTTGAAGCTCACCTGGAAGGGAGAGGTTGTCCTTAAAGGAGATCAAAATGTCGTACAGAAAGATTTTGCTGGAAAGAGATGATTTCATCGCTCATTTGATTCTGAATTACCCCGAGAACCTCAATGCCATGGACCTGGAAATGCAGGAAGAGCTGTTGAAAGCTCTGCTGAGTCTTTCCAAGGATTCCACTATCAGAGTCATCGTCCTAAAGGGAGCGGGAAGAGCTTTTAGCGCTGGTGGAGACATCCATCTGATGAGCGAATCGCTGGGCAAAGATGTTTACAGCCTCATGAAGAACTGGATTCAACGCGTGCACTTGCTGGAGTTGCAGATTCGGACCATCCGCAAACCAGTCATTGCCAGTGTCGAGGGTGTGGCCAGTGGCATTGGCTTTAGCCTAGCTCTGTCCTGTGATCTGGTTTTGGCCGCTGAAAACGCACGCTTCAATCAATCCTTCATTCGCTTAGGTCTCACCTCAGAGGGCACCTACTTCCTTCCCCGTGTGGTCGGGATTCTGAAAGCTGCTGAACTCATGTTTTTGGGAGAAGAGCTCGATGCTCATCAAGCACGGGATCTCGGAATTGTCAACTGGGTGGTTCCCACCAAAAACCTGGAGGAGGAAACGGATCGCTTGGCGCGACGCCTGGGCAACGGTCCTACTGCAGCCCTGGGTCACATCAAATCTTTGTTAAACAAGAGTTTTTCTCAAAGCTTGGACCAGCACCTGAAGGAGGAGTGCGAGCTGATCGCGCAGAGTGCCACTGCCCAAAATTTTGAAGAAGGCGTTAAGGCTTTTCTTGAGAAAAGAGAACCAAAATTTCAGGCTTAGTACTCCCTAGCTCAGCGGCCGCTCTTCCTCGAATCTCCGGTGGACAGTCTCTCGCACCGTTAGATTGAGGAACTTCTCGGGGTAGTAATCACGAAAATCCTTCACCACTCGGTGGTAAGGAAAATCCGACCAGATGCCATGGTCACAGACGTATTCCATGTGCTGACGGCCCTTGCTGTCAAACGGCTGAAAAAGCGCATGTGATTTTCCATCAAATTCGGTGGGAAGCACATCGAAGCGTGTGCAGAGTTCGATATTAAAAGCGGGTGCCGCCTTTACCCAGTTGCCATCCAAGTAGAGAACGGCGTAGCCATGGTGGAGAAAGAGGTTCTTGCCACTCATGAGGCGTCGCAGTCGCTCGGTGCACAGATGGTTCACCACATCCGACAAACCGATGGCACAGTGAATGCCAACCGCTCGGGCCGAGGCTGCCAATAGGTTGGCCTTGGGCAGGCAGAAGCCGGCTCTGGCGGCAAGGAGGTTACTGGCCCTGTAGGTCTCACGGTCCAGCTTGACCCCATAAGGGTCGTAACGGATGGAATCCCGCACCGCGTAATAAAGCATTCCCGCCCTCTCGATATCGGTCTTCGCCGCCTCCGTGGTCTTCTCCGCAAAATCTCGAACTAGCGGTGTGTCAAAGTCCAGGAACTCCGTCGGTTCCAGGTATACTGGTGTCGGTTCAGGCATGCCGTCCTGGATAAATTCCATGATCGTTAGAACTGTACCCTATAAAGGTAAGACGAAACAAGATCTCGAAGTTTCCGCTGAAGCCTGTCGCAAACATGCGGAACTGTACCAGACCGAATGGTTGAATGGGAGTCGATATGTTAAATTGACGAAGTATTGTCGGAAAAGGCCGTCAGAACAAACGGATCCATAGGACACAACTTTTTCTTTGAGCCTGAACAGGAGACTTTCAACCGGGCTCAGATCGAGTCTTGGCAGCAATTGCGCTTGAGTGCAATGCTTCAAACTGTCCTGGACAAGAACCCTTTCTATCAAAAGAAATTTCGCCAGGCAGGTTTTTTGGAGGTCCCTCGGATCGAGGACTGGTCGCGCTTTCCCTTCACCACGAAGGCCGAGCTGGTGGCGGACGCCGAAGCCCATCCCCCCTACGGCTCGAACCTGACTTATCCATTACAAAGCTACATTCGCCTTCACCAAACCAGCGGCACTACCGGAAAACCTCTAGTCGTTTTGGACACTCCGGAAAGCTGGGAGGCCTGGAAAAAAAGCTGGGGCTACATTTTCCGAGCAGCTGGAGTGGTTCCTGGAGACCGTGTTTTTGTGGCTTTTTCTTTTGGCCCTTTTGTGGGTTTTTGGCCTCCCTTCGAAGCCGCAGCTGAACTGGGCCTGCGCTCCCTGAGTGGAGGTGGACAAACTTCCCTGCAGCGGCTGAAAGCGATTCAGGACCACCAGGCAACAGTCTTGGTTTGCACCCCCAGTTACGCCTTGCACCTGGCCGAAGTGGCCCGGGACGAGGGAATCGATCCTTCCAGCACTTCGATCCGGATCACCATTCATGCCGGCGAACCAGGGGCCAGTATTACGACCACAAAAAGGTGCATCGAGGAGGCTTGGGGAGCCAGATGCTTTGACCATATTGGAGCTTCCGAAGTGGGCGCTTACGGTTTTGAATGCCATCTTCAGCCGGGAGGAGTGCACATTAACGAACTCGAGTACATTTGCGAAGTGATTGACCCGGCCAGTGCGAAGCCTGTCGATTCCGGAGAGATGGGGGAACTGGTTCTAACCAATCTGAGTCGTTGGGGCTTTCCGGTCATCCGTTACCGCACCGGGGACCTGGTGAGGCTCTCCAAGAAAGAGACGTGCTCTTGCGGGCGCTCCTTTCGAATGTTGATGGGCGGGATCCTGGCCCGGACAGATGACATGATGACCATCCGCGGGGTGAATGTTTATCCTAGCGCTATAGAGGCCGTGGTAAGAAAGTTCGGGGAGATTACCGAATTCGAAGCCCATATCTATACCCGCAAAGGTATGCAGGAACTGCTGCTTCACGTGGAAGTGGCTGCCAGCACCCAGGAACAATCCAATCTGATCAGAGATCGACTTGAGAATGAGCTCCGGAATGATCTGAGTCTCCGCATCCAGGTAGAAATCAGTCCTCCCGGATCTCTGCCACGGTATGAACTCAAAGCCAGACGTTTCAAGCACCAACCTTCTGAGTAGAGGTTATTCCCAGTCCAAACCACCAAAGACGGCACCTTTTTTTTCCAGGTAATAATCCAGCGCTTCAGGGCCGTGCTCGTGGCCCACACCAGAGGCCTTGACTCCGCCGAAGGGCATTTCATCGTATCCAAAATGAATCTGATTGATCCAGGTCACCCCGGCATCAATTTCGCGGACCGCCCGGTTGGCCCATTTCATGTTGTGCGTCCAGATGGAGGAGCCCAGCCCCCACTTGGTTTGGTTGGCTTTTTGGATGGCTTCATCCAGGCTTTTCACTTTCCACACCGGCAGTACAGGTCCAAACACCTCTTCGGTGTTCAGCTGACTATCTTCAGGCACATCCACCACCACCGCTGGTTCAAAGAAATGCCCCGATTCCAAGTCCGAATCCTCGGGCCGCTTACCTCCAATCAGGACCTTCGCGCCCTTAGCGACGGAATCAGCCAGCTGCCCTTCGATCTCTTCTCGCTGATACTCCGTATGCAGCGGGCCCATCCGAATTTGAGGCTTCTCGGGTTTGGTGGTGCCATCCCCAGGCTGGTAGTTACCCACTTTCTTGAGAAGAGCTTCCATAAAGCTGTCGTAAATCTCTTCGAACAGATACAAACGCTTGACTGCAAGACAGGCCTGCCCGGCGTTCCAATATCTGCCGATCATGGCCCCGCTGACAGCCCGTCTCACATCCGCATCGGGACAAACAATCATGGGGTCGGACCCACCGAGCTCCAGTGTGATCCGCTTGAAATCTGGACCGGCCAATTCCATCACTCGCCGCCCCGTTTCCGAAGAACCCGTCAGAGCAACTCGTCGGACAGCAGGATGATTGATGAGGGTCTCGCCCACCTCTTTACCTGGCCCGGTCACGCAATTCAGCACACCCGGAGGCAGCCCGGCCTCATTCAACAGCCCGATCACCTTGAGAGTCGCCAGCGGCGTCGTACTTGCAGGCTTGATGATGATGGTATTCCCAGCAATCAGGGCTGGACCCACTTTGGTCCCCATTAAGGTCAGAGGAAAATTCCAGGGGACAATTCCCAAACACACACCGACCGGCCGGCGAAGCACCAAGCCATAGGCGTATTTTCCCAAAGTGGGAGGCAGTGGGACCTGATCTCCTCGAATCTTGCCAGCCAGTCCGGTATAAAATTCCACCCCGTGCACAAAGTGCTGAAGTTCGCCAGCGGCTTCGAACAGCGGCTTTCCCTGCTCTGAAGTCAAAAGCGCTTGAACTTCCTTGGCATGTTCTTTGACGCTCTGGAGACCTTTGCGAAGAAGTTCAGCACGCTCCTCTGGCGCGGTCTCCGCCCATTCTGGAAAGGCCGCCTGTGCCGCTTTAACTGCTGCCTCAGCTTCTTCTGTGCCCCCCAGAGGAACGGAATCGACAACCTGGCCGTTGGCCGGGTTCTTCACCTCACAAGTTTTTCCGCTTTTTGCGTTCGTCCATTCCCCGTTGATCAACATTTTCGCCATGTCTGCCTCACTCCCTTTCTTTTTCTAGCTTGATTGTGGGTTGGATCAATTTATTCTTTCGAGCGTTCGTTATAATTAGAAATCTTATAGCACAAATTCTATGACCATCAAGTACAATCCTTAATTGTAGAGAACAGCACAACAACACACAAGGAGGATAAATTATGGCGAGAGCGTCTGTTGGCGGGCAGCCCGTTGACTCGAAGAGTGCGAAGGTCACCACCATCCGAAATCCGGCCACGGGAGAGACTGTGGATACGGCTCCCGCCGGAACACGTGGCGATGCCCAACGAGCCATCGATGAAGCCCAGGCAGCTTTTGAAAGTTGGGCGGATCTGGCCGCCAGCAAACGAGCTGAACTCCTCTACAGGGGCGTCGAGTCCGTTCTCGAGCATAAGGATGAACTGGCCCGTTTACTGACCTGCGAGCAGGGAAAACCCCTGAGAGAAGCTGGCCTG
>JAPUKI010000181.1 GCA_027295745.1 Acidobacteriota bacterium | reverse complement strand
TGATATAGATAGGGGTGAAAGCCCCCGAAGCTAGCCGAAAGGGTTGGCTTTCGTTGACCTGAATCGCCTTGTGGCGCCACAAGAACTGGGCAGCCATTTCAGCGATCTGCCTTTCAATCTCCCCCAGGAGCTTCTCCTGACTGTCCCGATTCTCCACAGTTGTCTTCGAATGTTAACGCGTCCCTAAGAAATCGGCCAGTCTTGAGACGCCGTTTTCCCTCAAAATCCTCATCAGTCCCCGGTTGATCATCTTTACCAGGACCGGACCTCTATAAATCAAGCCGGTGAAAACCTGCACCAGCGTGGCTCCCAGCTTCAGGTACTCCCAGACCTCCTGAGCGGGATGCTTTTCCGGATCACAACCGACTCCGCCGCAGGCAATAATAGGAAAGCGCCCGCCCGTCCGAGCAAAGACTTTCTCTGTCATCTGCTGAGTATACTTTTTGAGGGGCCGTCCACTCAGACCGCCCACCGGGAAATTCTCCAGCAGGGCAGGCTGCGTTTTCAAGTCTTCCCGCCGGGCCGTGGTATTGCCGATCACAAAGCCGTCGATGGCATAGTCCTCGGCCAGCCTCAGGAGACTGTCCAGTGCAGAATCACCGAGATCTGGAGAAAGCTTCATCAAAACAGCCTTCCTTTTGTGGAGACCCTCCAGCTGCGCCCTGCGTTCCTTCAGACCCTTTAAGAAGGGTTCCAAGAGTTCCGGATCCTCAAAGGTCTTTCCCTCCACCGTATTGGGGCAGCTCAAATTCAGAGTCAGGAAATCGGCCAGCGGGTAAAACCTGTGAAAGTCCTCCAGGAAATCCTGGATAGCTTGATCTCCCGCAATCTCTGGGTCAGCCGTCTTGACCAGATTGATCCCGGTGGGGATCTGGAATGGTAAGTCGCGGAGTCGCCTGTATACGATTTCCGCTCCCTCACTGTTGAGACCCAAACGGTTGATCAGACCCCGGTCGCGGGGAAGTCTGAGCAAGGTCGGTGAAGGATTTCCCGGCCAGGGGCGGAGGCTGATGGATCCCACCTCCATGTGCCCAAAGCCCAGCGCGGCTATTACCTCATGCAGTTGGCCCTGCTTATCAAAGCCGGCCGCCAAACCCAGGGGATTCTTAAAATCCAATCCCCAGACTTTTACACTTAAGGCCTCAAATTGGGCCTGATAGATCTGACGCAAGAGACGACAAGCCAGGGAAGATTGAGAAAGAGTGTGTCCTATTCGGATGGTCTGTTTGTGGACAAACTCAGGATCCAGACCAAAGAGCAGGGGGCGCAAAAGGTTATGGTAAAGCAAATTCCCTCCCCCTCCTCATCCCAAAACCTTCTTCACAACCGATTTCACCACTCCCTCATAGCGTTTCACCATCATCACCGGGACCCGTGAATAGCGCGAAACTTTCTCTGCAATTTCGCCAAAGAGAACACTGGAAAAGAGGCCCTCCTCGGACACACCCAAAATAATGAGGTCATAGTTTCCAGATGCCCTGGCCAGGCCGGATGCCACCTTTTCAGACTCGATCAGCGTGCGCCTGACGCTGCTGCTTAACTCCGTCTCCTGGACGGTTTTCTCAATCCAGTCATAGGCCCTTTCCCTCGTTTCCTGGGTCGCTCCCCGGGGAACCACATAACAACTGGTCACCTGGGTGCCGTATTCCGCCTGATAAAGAGCAGCAAATTGGGCGGCCAGCATGGCATGGAAGCCACCGGCCGTAGGGATCAGGATTTTCTTCAGTGACAGATCACCCATGAGCTTGACCGTAATCACATCACAGGGGGCATGGTTGACGACCTTGTCGGTGACTTCCCCAATGATTCGATCCCGCCTGGTGGTGTGTCCTTTCCACCCCATGAGAATCAAGGAGGCTTTTTCCGCTTCGGCCGTGCGGAGTATGCCGTCGTAAACGCGGTGGGCGATGCGCAGGGCTGAGCGCGTTGGTACCTGGGCCTGATTGCCATATTGAATGGCTTGCTTCAGGAGCGGGGTCTTGTGATGAACAAAGCGCATACCCTCGTGAATGGGTAGACTCTGCGGAACATCGATAACTCCCAGAACGATGATCTCTCCGCCATGGGCCTTGGCGATGGGAACGGCAAGCTTCATCAGGGGAATCACGTGATCGGGATTGTGCAGGGGTATGAGAATCCGGTACTCATATTCTCGGGTCTGCTTGGTCTGTCCGACTTCAAGCACCTGGGGCATTTCCGGGGCGGTGATCTTCTCAAAGTGAACAAAGTATATAAAAAGTCCCACCAGAAACCATGACATAGCGATATACCACGAAAAAGGATCAAAATAATACTGAGAAACCGCCAGCACCAGATTGAGCACAATGGCTACAACTGGCGTTATTGGATAGAAAGGCACGCGAAAGCCCGCCTTGACCTCGGGAAACTGCCGGCGAAGCGAAATCAAGGAAAGATTCACCAGGCTGAAGGTCAACAAAAACATGACACTCGCCGCCGATCCGATAATGTGAATGGGAAAGAGCATGGCCATGATGAGCAAAAGAACACCTGTCACGGCCACGGCGATGTGGGGAGTGCGGCGAGTCGCATGGATGGCGCCGAGTGCAACGGGCAGCATCTTGTCCCGGCCCATTGAAAAAGCCACCCGTGAGGCAGCCAGGACGGTGGCGTTGAGCGCCGAGAGCGTTGAGAGCAGTCCTCCAAAGATAATAAGCGCCACGCCGAAAGAGGGCATAAAGTTCTCCGCCGCCTTAACGATGGCGGTTTCCTGGTACCTTCCTAAAAACTCCCAGGACGTCCCGGTGTCGGGCCGGATGGCCCCGATGCAGACCACCACAATGAGCAGATAGAAGATGACGGTCAGGGAGAGGGCTATCAAGGTGGCCCGGGGAATCGTCTTCTTGGGTTGCTTAATCTCCTCAGCCACGGTGGCGATGAGGTCATACCCTTCAAAAGCGATAAAGGTGAGTCCCATCGCCAACACAACGCCGCTGAACCCATTGGGGAGGAAAGGTCTGAAGCTCGATACCGCTTGTGTCGGAATATTCAGAATTTGCTTGAGGCCATAGAAGATAAAAACAGCCAGAATAACCATCTTGGCGATGGTGAGAAAATTTTCCACCTTCCCCGTCAAAGCGGTGCCGCGCATATTGATGGCAATAACAGCCAAGCCAATAGACAGCGTCACCAGAATGAGCGGGAGCTCTTGGCCCAGCAGCCCAAAAGCCGCAGCGGAGAGAAGAGGAAAGTAGCTGTGGATAAACTCCCAGAAGTAACTCCCGAACCCCAAAGCGTAGAGGCTGCAGGCAATGACATAGCAAAACCAGAGCATCCAGCCGGAGACAAAGCCCACTGCGCCAGGGAACGCCTTTCTAATATAAGCGTAGCCTCCCCCTGATTCGGGGTAGCAGGAGGCCAGCTCAGCGTAGCTTAAAGCTGTGAGAAGCGTCACAAAGCCATTTAAGATAAAAGCCAGGAGTGCCCCTGGACCCGCCACGCCGGAAGCAATACCAGTGAGAACGAAAATCCCCGCCCCAATCATGGCCCCTACACCGATCATGGTGGCGTCAAAGAGGCCAAGATCGCGTGAGAAGGTGACCTCGGCGGTGCGATTGTTATTCTCTTTGGGTTCTTCCATACCGCTTGGAAAGTTTATCAGACCAGAAAACTTCCAGGCGGTGACGCCCCTACAGGTCTATGTCAAGGTCAGGCTGACTTTTGCGAGACCCTCCTAAGATCTCGGTTGGAGCCCTTTGACTGGCTTACTCGGGAGTCTGGGTGTCATCGGATTCGGGGGGAGGCTCCAGTTCGGGTTTTTCGTGCCCCTTGTGACACATAAAACAGGTCGCCGTGGGAGCGTTGGACCATGTGAAGACGTCAGCATTCAAATGCTCGACCATTCGGATCATGTTGCGGGCAAGCTCTTTGAGTTCCGTGTCCACTGCGAAGTTCCCCTCCTCGTGACAGTGCTGGCATCCGACCCCCAGACCAGCGGTGAATGCGCGCATAATGGGGCGCAGATCCTCCGCCTCTTCGACTTGTAGAACCTGCAGATTGGTGGGAGGAAACATGAAGGCATTTCTGGGGGGATGACCTTCTTCATCCTCACCCCTTTGATCCTCCTGAGCCGTGGCCTGTTGGTCCTCCTGATTCTGCTCCAGTGTGCCTTCCTGATCCACAGCACAGGAAATTGACAAGCCGATCAGTGCAAGAATACAAACAAGCAGTGGTGCCCGTTTAGAAGTTTTGTACACGCGCTAGCTCCTTTCAACCCATTCGCTATCTTTGAACAGCCTTTCCAACAGCAGTGGGATCTTATCCGTTCAGGACAGGCTCTTTCAAATAAAAAACGAACCGTAGGGAGCCGTCAACCTTCGTTGGGAAAGTCCATCGGGGCAAGATAGAAAGACGGCTTGCTCCAGTTACGGGAAGTTTGATAGGTTGTGATCATTCCTCAAGGGGAGAAACGAATATGAAACTCGGTTTTCAAATCGTCGGAGTAGTCCTGCTGACCGTGACTCTAACCGCGGCGGCCTCAACCCAGTTCGTATCGATCTGGAGAAACCCCATGGCGAAACCCATCGATGTGACCGCGGTCAAGGTGGCCACCTTCGTACTCAGTGCTGATGACACCATGCGCTGGGGTCCAGAGGAGACTCTGGCGGCCGAGCTACGCAGGCGCGGGATGGATGCCGTTGCCGGCTATACCGTATTGCCCGGCGAACTGACCAAGGACGCGGAGAAGGCCAAGGAGTTCCTCAAGAAAGCCGGTATCACCGGGGCGATTCTGATGCGGGTTTTGGAGTATGAACAGGAAACCCGTCGCCGGACAGTGACATCAACGACCTATACCCAAAGTTACTACTCGACTTTCACGGGCTTCTGGAATCAAACATGGACGACTGTCTACGAAATCGGATCACGGACTTCTCCCAGGAGAATTGCCATCGAAACGCTGGTCTACTCCATTGAAGAGGATGAGTTGATCTGGGTGGCGGAAAGTGAGACGGCCGATCCGAAGGACGTCCGAACCTTCGCCGAAGAACTGGTGGACGCCATTGGCAAAGAGATGCGAAATGCCGGTCTGGTCAGAGACTAACCTCTCGCATCTCCAGTAAAGCAATCAACCTTCGTTTGGGAAGTCCATCTGCGCAAGATAGGCGCTGATGGCTACCCAATGCTCGTCCAGCTTCCAATTCTCGCTGGCTTTTCTGCCGCCGCCTCCAGTCAAGGAAGTAGGACGGCTGATTCTGGAAGCTCTCACCCGCAAGCGGTTGTTCTGACTCCACCAGTTTCGACTGTGCTTTTCCTGAATTCTCGAATGTTTCATGTCAAATCCTCCATGAATTGATGCTATATCGTGTCCGACTTTAATTGCAGTTGCAAAAAATGTCGGACATTGATATAAAAATCTAAAAAAGTGATATATAGTGGCTATGGGAAGAAGAAAGTCTGAGCGGATACCACCCTATGTTTCGTATCGCACCTTCAGCAATTTCCTTGCTGAACTGCGGGCTCGGGGCATTCCCTCCAGAATTGACCGGAGCGTCATGGCCCACAAATCGGGCACCATCCAGTCTCAGCTCTTACTGACCCTTCACTACCTGGGCCTGGTAACGGGCTCCGGCCAAATCACACCAAGACTGCAAAAACTTCTGGAGAGCGAGGAGGCGGAGAGAAAGGCCCTGCTGCGTGAGATCATCCAGGCCTCTTACGACTTTGCCTTTGACAGGGACTTTGGCTTGAAGACAGCCACCTCACATCAAGCCGAGGAAGTCTTTCAAAAAACAGGGGCCTCTGGTGAGACAGTACGCAGGTGCATCGCCTTCTTTCTGGCGGCTGCAAAGGACAGTGGAATCCCCGTCTCTTCTTACATCAAACCCCATGGGCGCAGGAAGTCAACATCTAGAAAGCGGGCCCAGTCCAGCCAGACTACGCCCCCAGTGGACCTCTCCCCAGTCGGCCCTTCCTATGGGGGAATCGAGTCCAGAAAAGTTCAATTGAAAAGCGGGGGGACTCTGAGGCTTGAGCTGTCCATTGACATCTTTGACTTGGACGAGAAAGACCGAGAGTTCATCTTCAGGTTGATCGATGAGCTCAAAGAGTACGAAGGGGATAGTAAAGCGGCTGGCTAGCCATTACGCTAAACTCCTCACGAAACCCAAAGTGCCATTAGATTGTCGGGAGGAAGGACTGTGTATACCAGAAAGACCGCCATCATTTGCTTCGGTTTTGTTTTCATCCTGTCAGGAGATGTCTTCCTGTGGAGCCAGGACCGGGAGGAACCAGAACCCACGGAGTATGTTCAAGATCTGGAACGACGGATCCAGATCCTGGAGCAGACGGTCAAGCTACTCCAAGAGCAGCTGCAGACGAATACCTCCGGAAGAGAAGACGCGTCGGGAAGCGAACCCTCTCAGGCTGCAGGGGCTCCCGTCCAGCTGTTGGCTCAAGACAGTTCCGCAGACCCACCGGTAGACATCAGCGGCTATGCATTTGGAGACTACTACTGGATGGCAGCCAACCATGACAGCGATCTGGAGGACCGCAATGGATTCCGGTTCCGCCGCATTTATCTGACCTTCGATAAATCGTTGAGTGATGCATTCGATGCTCGTTTACGACTTGAGATGAGGTCGCCGGGTGACTTCACTTCAACGACTCGATTGGATCCGTTTGTCAAGAATGCCTACCTGCGCTGGAAGCTTTCCAACCGCCATCAGGCCCACCTTGGATTGTCCCCTACCCCCACCCTGAATTTGGTGGACGAGTTTTGGGGCTACCGTTGGGTGGAAAAAAGCCTGCTGGATTTGCAAAAGATGGCTACTTCCGCGGACATGGGTCTGGCTCTCAGGGGCAGTCTGGATTCTGGAGAGCAGCTGCGCTACCACTTTATGGTCAGCAACGGCTCGGGTACGCGAGGTGAATCGGATCAGGGAAAGAAGGTTTTGCTCTCCTTGGGCTTGTACCCCAGTGACTCAGTGATTCTGGAGCTTTACAGCGACTATGAGAGTCGCCCTCTCAATACTAACCGGCGGACCTTTCAAAGCTTCCTGGCTTACCAGGCACAGTGGGGTCGTTTGGGATTTCAGTATGTACATCAGACCCGCAGCGGGACCCCGGACTTGCAATTGGATGCTCTCTCCCTCTTTGGTGTGGCCAAACTGTCCCCAGCGACCTCCCTCTTCTGGCGCTATGACCGAATGTTTGATCCCAATCCGGATGGAGCCGGGATCTCCTACATTCCCTTTCATCCCGGTGCTAAATCCAACTTCTTTCTGACCGGCGTCGATCTGAAAGTTCATGAGCGGTTTAGCCTGCTGCCCAATGTTGAGGTGGTTCGCTACGATAAATTACAGGACGGCACCCGACCGAAGAGCGATCTCATCCCCAGAGTGACTTTTTTCTACAGATTCTAGCTAGCACACAGAAGGTGGGAGGCACTTGTGCCAAGGGACATCCGGAGCCCCGAAGGGGCGCCAGGAAATAGCCCAGGGCGCAAGGGCGTGTTGCTCAAATGATTTTCGACATCTCTTCGCGGCCTGAGGCCGCTCCCACACTCTCCCAACCCCAAGGACCGGAAGGTGGGAGGCACTTGTGCCAAGAGAACTCCGGAGCCCCGAAGGGGCGCCAGGAAATAGCCAGGGGTGTAAACCCCTGGTCATCGAGCAGTTTGGGCGAAGAGCCCTGTAAGGGCGGCACTCCGAAATCTCTTCTCTCTGTTCCGCCCTTACAGGGCTGCTATCTTCGTTCTCCGTCTACCCAGGGCTCGCGCCCTGGGCTATTTCATGTCGCCCCGTTGGGGCTCCTGAGGTTTCGGAAATAGACACAACTGGCCAAGTTGAGGCAACGATGGCTTCGAGGAGGAAAAGTGTAAGCTATGTACCGGTCTAATGTGTAAGCTATGTATCGGTCTAAAGTTCCTGGCGCCCCTTTGGGGCTCGAGTGCACCGTGCCTTGGAGCAGCTCAGTGCATCAGTAAGAAGAGAAAATTCCTGTGCCCCTAAAAGTGCTCTCCTGGAATTCTCCGGCTACCGCACTTGCAGGTAGATTCTGCTCAAGCGGATGGTTTCTTCGTCCAGGTTAAGCTCTTGCCGGAGCTCCTCCATCGACTGGAACTTCCTCTGGGATCTCTGGGAAAGGAGCCGATCAATGTCCCTTTCCGTGAGGAATCCCAATCTTGGAAAAGCGTGGGAAGGGACAAGATTGAGGTCCATGGGGACCTCTGTTATGGGATTATTCTCGCCCGCATGAAGCGACAGATAATCCACAATGGGATCGATATCCCGCTCCGGAATCGGAGCGCTGAATTCGTCAATCATCCAGGTGACGGTGGTGTACCAGGCATCCTGACTCTTCCTGCTCCGTACGATGATCTCCAATCCATGGCAACTGGTGCAGTAGAGCACAACAAAAGCCTTTGCATCGTCTTTGGGAAGCAGCATTGCCCAGTCCACTTCTCCCCCGTCTCCCTCATCGAGGGCCTGTAGCTGGCTGGCCAGGTCACCCGTTTGTGGTGGGCTCCAATGCTCACCCAGGTAACTGACAATCTTCTCGATCTCCCACTCCGAGAGCTGCGCTCCCATCTCCCCCACCATCTTCCCAATCACAGCCAGCCATTCATCCTCTGTTCGTCTGGTCAGCAAGGCTTTTCCCAAGCTGTGACAGGTGGTACAGAGTGTCTCCACGTAGCCTTTTCCATCCCCAGCGGGCAGGACCTGTCCCCAGTTGATCCCCTGCCCGGCCAGGTATCCAGCCGGAACAGCAAGGGGATTCCAGAGAAAGATCACCCCCACTGCCAGCAAAAGCCGTTTCCACGTGAGCCTTCTCATCCCGCTTGGCACTTGGCCTAGTCAGAATGCCAGTGGATTTTCATCCATTTGGCACGACGCTCCTCTTCTTCGGCCCAACTGAGAGGCCCTGGAAAGTTGGCCACGTCCCAACCCGTTACCAGCTCAGAGGTGTTGGGGTTGATGATCTGGTGCTGATCCCCAGCCGCCAGCACGGGAATCTTCCTCCCATCGCGCGGAACCTTATGCTCTGGAAAGTTTTGATAAAAGACGGTGAAGACTCGCAGGCGCACCAGACGAAAGACCTTTTGGACTGTTTCCAGGTCCTCATCTCCAAGCACTTCGACCAGACGCTCGGGGGCGATGGCGGAATCGACTGGCGCAAAGGAGCCAGTCGGAAGGCTGCCGGCAACCCACTGCAGAAATTCAGTCCGCTCTGCTTCACCCAGGTCTAGAAACGATTTCCCCGAAAAGAACTCCCTGCTGGCTGCATTAAAAACGTTGAACTCCTGCTGCTCCAAGCCCTGCAGTCCTGCCAGAACCTCTGTTGTGATCCCATAGCGTTCTAGCCGTCTATAGCCCGGGTATCCCTCAGCGGTGGGAATCAGCGTATCCGCGAGGGCTGCTACAAAATCCTCTCGATCAGCGGTGGGCACATCACTGACAGTGGAGCCTTGAGATCCCAGCAGCTGGGACATCATTCCACCCAAGGAAAGGGTTCCAACACTTGTTTTCTTGAGAAACCATCGGCGTGATAGCAGGTGAAATTTCATAGGGCTCTCCTCATTTCCATATTGAATGAATGTTCAAACAGGTTCATGACACTCTCGTCTTCCTGACGTTGAGGATCCATCATGCCCCCCGAGAGAAGTTATTGGCTACGATTCGCCTGGCCCCAAAAGCGCCCATGAGGGCCGCATAAAAGCCTGAGTAAATGCCGGCCCTCGGATAAGAGCCGGCATCCACCACAAAGAGTCCCTCCACCTCATGCGATTCGAAGTTCTGGTTAATAACAGAGTTCCTTCTGTCGCTGCCGGCTCGGCAGGTTCCATTGGTATGTCCTCCCCCTCTTCCCCTGAAGGTGGCAGGAAATCGCGGCGAAATCTCTTGACTCCCGATTCTCTTGGCTAACTCCAGAGCAATTTCCCTCGCTTCGTTCATGCGCCTGTCTATATAAGGATCACCAGGATAAGTCCGGGCTCCCGTCTGCAGATTGAGCCTTCCCTTAATGTGGGTGGGAGGACGATTGACAGAGACTCCAATCGTTCCCAGGCGGCTTATAGCGGTTCTCATAAAGTCCATGTGGGCGTGTCCGAAAGCTGGAGCAAACTCGCTTAAAGCGGCCGTGTGAGGATAGGTGATCTTATCGAGATCGGTACTCCAAATCTTCAAAACGCCGCTGCCGTCCTGATAATCCGGATCCTCATCCAGAAAGTACATGCTGCCGGTCGTTCCACGCCCCGCCTCTTTAATGGCTTCATCAAACACCACGCCTATCCGATAGGTGGTATCTCCATCCAGATTGCGGCCCACGTTGTTATTTTCCACGATCAACTGGCTCCCCAGCTCGTCTCTGGGGCCATATCCCGATTTCGCCAGGACCACAGGCGTACCCGCATACCCGCAGGACATCACGATTTTCTCAGCCCGGGCTTCCTGGATTTGACCATCCTTCCTGTAGTACACACCCTTCACAAAGCCGCCTGCTCCTCTTTTTTCAATGATCACTTGCTCGACTTCGGCCTTGTCGATCAGCTCAACTCCATTGGCCTCGGCAATGGGGAGGTACCACAGGGAAGTTCCTTTGGCGTCATATTTGCAGCCATGTCCGCTCCCGATAAAGCCGCAGAAAATACAATTCTTGCGCGGAGAAGGCATTCCCTTGGCGTCGTAGCCCATATCGATGGCGGCACTTCTAAACAATTTGTCACCCTTGGACCAGGCTTCTTCCGGAGCCGCGTGAAAATGGTACATCTCCACCACATCATCCACGGCTTCCTTCATGTTCTCCCTGGTCCAGTCAATTCCCATTTCAGAAGACCAGTTCTCGTAATCCAGGTCGACCGGCAAAACCGCATGCCCCCCCCACCAGACCGAACTGCCTCCCACCATCTTCGGTCCGAAACCCCAGGAGAAGCTGTCGATCATCTCAAACTCCTCCCAGCTAATCTGCGGCATCAGTCGCCGCCGATTGGGATGCCCATAGCCGGCCCTTCTCTCCCCTTCGAACAGCTGAGCTCCCGCGTCGATCAAGCCGATCCTCAGCTTGTCACCTGTTGTGGGGTTGATTCCTGCTTCTGCGATGCGTGCTGCCGCGATGATTCCTGCCGTGCCCGCGCCAACTACAATGAGATCGTACTCTTTTACAGCCACTTTCCTCCTCCTTTCAAGCCTCTGGAGTAAACTTTATTAGTGCGCTCCATGCTAAACCGTGAGAGGGCAAAAGGCAATGGCCATTGACAGCCAAAAATCCTGCTCGAGTTCAATTCCGGGTGGGGAAGCGTGTTTCCGTCAGACTCACCATTTGAGAACTGCAAATTCCCTTTTGGTCCCCAAACTGCATAAATGTTTCTTATTATTTATGCTGATTCAAAAGTAGTTTACGATCAACTACGTAAGCTGTAACTTAATAGAATATGCAAGTTGCCCGATTATGCTTGGTCTGTGCTTAGGAGGCGGACAGTCCTACCAGGATGACGCTAATAAGGGTCACAATCAGGGAGCTGTTCAGAACAGTGCCCAGTATGGGAAAGATCCTTTTCTGATCTTTCTGGAAAAGACCGGCAATTCCCAGACCTGTGCCAACCAGGAGGATAAAGATTGTGAGGAAAAGAAACAGCCCTATGATTATGGAAGTGAATGATGTTTCATCCATTCCTCCGGGCCTCGTCGCTTCGTAGTAGCCAGCCACTGCCAACAGCATGAACGACTCAATCCAACCAATGATTGAGATGATAAATGACGCTATGCCCAGTCTCGAGTGTTTCGCTTCAGCTTTTTCCATTGTTGCTTTCCCCAGCTCCACAGAAAGATCCTAGCATGGATGAGCCTGGAAATTGTGATTTTCGATGAGCTGAATTACTATCTATGGTCACGGATGGAGGAATGGAAATGTCTGACAATCAGTCCCTGCTTTGGAAATTCTTCCTGGTTCTGACACTTTTTGCCGGAGGGCTCATGGTGGGGGTCTATTGGCCTTCCCCGACGTCCAGGCCAGACACTCAGGTCTCGGCACAGGACCAGGAAGTTCAATTCCCACCCAGAGGTGGATCCCTTGCCCTGGCTCCCTCACGAAGGTTTATTTTTCTTCCGCTGAACAATCCTGGAGTTGTACCTGCAGCCATGGCTTCTCATATGAAGGCAGAAGATTTAATTGCGGGCCTGGCCGTCAATGGACAAGCCAGAGCTTATCCCCTATGGATCCTGGTTGCCTACCATGTGGTCAATGACACGATTCAAGATTCACCGGTCATGTTAGCTTTCTGTGAGATTTGCAGTGGAGCCTCATCCTTTCGTCCTGTTGTGGACGGATTTGAGGAGAAGTCGCTCAGTTTTCAGATTCATGGCATCGCCCGGGGAACTTTCACGGTTTATGATTATCAAACTCAAACCGTGTGGTCTCCCTTTACTGGTAGAACACTTGAAGGGCGATTGCATCCCTCTCGAATGGATCGGATTCCTCTCATTGTGGAAACCTGGGGAGACTGGATCAAGCGTTTTCCTGACACCGACGTGGTGTTCGCCAGCACCAAATTCAAGGAACGGGAGCATGGGCGTGGAGAGAACAATCTCATCGG
>JAPUKI010000180.1 GCA_027295745.1 Acidobacteriota bacterium | reverse complement strand
GGCGAGGTCGTGAAGGGAGGAGGAGGCGATGTCAGGGACATCGACGACGACGAGGGACAAAGAGATCGCCCGCAACCCCCATCCGCCCGAAGGGTTGGGGCGGGACGGGCCCATCTCTTTGTTGCTCCTCCTCGCCGATGTATCGACATCGACTCGTCGTCGCGCCTCGATCTGGGCTCCGTCGCGCTCCCAACAAACGTTACCGTATTGATGAAAGTGAGCACTGAGTGCCACACCAAGACAGGAAAGCTCCAGGGCGAGCGAAGAGAAGACTTCTTATTGTTCTAGTGGGCCCAACCTCTTCCGGGAAGAGTGAGCTGGCCTTCAAGTCCGCAGAAATCCTCAATGGCGAGATTGTCAACTGCGATTCCGTGCAGATGTACCGGTTGATCGAAATCGGTTCCGCCAAGCCCGCCCCACAACAAAGACGACAAATCCCCCACCATCTGTATGATCTTGTGGATCCCGACCAGTACTTTAGTGCCGGCCGCTATATGGAGGAGGCCAGAAAAGTCTGCCGGGAAATTGCCGATCGGGCCAGAATTCCGTTTGTTGTGGGAGGCACCGGTCTTTACCTTCGGGCACTTCTGGAAGGAATGTTCAAGGGTCCTGGTCGTTCACAGGACATTCGAGAGCGTCTCGAGAAAATTGGCCGCCGTAAGGGCTTTGACTTCTTGTACCGTTTCTTGTTGAAAAAGGATCCCCAGGCGGCGGGGCGGATTCAGCCCGGCGATAGGGTTCGCATCATCCGAAGTCTTGAGGTTTATCTGCTCACCGGGCGCCCCATCAGCCAGTTGCAGCAGCAGCGTGAACCTCTCGCAAATTTCTCCATCCTCAAGATTGGCTTAGACCTGCCTCGCCCGGATCTCTATGATAGAATCGACCGTCGCGTAAGCGAAATGTTTAGCCGCGGGTTGCTCAAGGAGGTCCAGGAACTCCTGGACAAGGACTATAGTCCAGACTGTAAAGGTTTTGAGGCACTTGGATATCGACACGCTTTTGCTGCGCTGAGGGGCGAGTTGAGCCAGGAGGAAGCCATCAAGCGGACGCAGATCGATACTCGCCGCTACGCCAAGCGCCAGCTGACTTGGTTTCGCCGAGAAGAAGGGGTGCACTGGATTCCCGGGCCGGGAGAGGATTTCTCCGCCCTGCAGCAGCTCTTGAAGCTGGTGGGGGAGAGGAGGCTAGGGGATTCTGACTTATGATGGAACTCGAACCCGTCATCGGCCTGGAAGTTCACGCTCAGCTGCTGACCAGAAGTAAGATCTTTTGCGGTTGCAGTACCCGCTTTGGAGCTCCTCCCAATTCCAATACCTGCCCGGTTTGTCTCGGTTTGCCGGGTGCTCTCCCGGTGCTCAATCGCGAAGCAGTGGCCATGGCTGTCAAAGCTGGTTTGGCTTTGGGTTGTCACATCACTCGAAAATCCATTTTTGCCCGCAAAAACTACTTTTATCCCGATCTGCCCAAAGGGTATCAGATCTCCCAGTACGATTTGCCGCTGGCCAAAGACGGCAAAATGGAGATTCTCACCGGAAGGCGCCTGAAAACCGGGCAGGTGACTGAGTATGCAAAGAGAAGCTTTGGAATTACCCGAGTGCATCTGGAAGAGGATGCTGGGAAATCCATCCACAGATCTGGTGAAGACACTTACGTCGACTTGAATCGCACAGGCGTTCCCTTGATTGAGATCGTCTCTGAGCCCGATTTCCGCTCCTCACAGGAGGCCTACGATTACCTGAACAATCTTCGCCGTACCTTGCTCTACCTGGGGATCTGTGATGGCAATATGGAAGAGGGAAGTCTTCGCTGTGACGCCAATGTCTCGGTGCGTCCGGCTGGCTCCTCGGCCTTGGGAACGAAAACGGAGATTAAGAATCTCAATTCCTTTCGCTTTCTCCAGAAGGCTCTCGAGTACGAGATCGAAAGACAAGGGAAAGTGCTTCGCGAGGGTGGCAAAGTCGAGCAGCAAACCAGATTGTGGGACGAAGAAAGTCACAAGACCCTGGTCATGCGAAGCAAAGAAGAGGCTCATGATTATCGCTATTTTGCGGATCCGGACCTGCTTCCGTTGGTGATTTCCCAGGAGTGGATCGAGGAACTGAAGGGGGAAATTCCCGAGCTGCCCGAAAAGCGGAGGCAGCGTTTCGTCGAACAGTTCTCCCTCGCCCACGAGGAAGCCCTGCTGTTGACTCAAACGCGCCAATTTGCGGACTATTTTGAGACGGCCGTCAAGACGGCCGTCAAGACGGCCGATCAACCCAGAGCTATCTTTAATTGGATGCTGGGTGAACTGACACGTCATCTCAAAAAGGATAACCGGGATATAACCCAGTGCCCGGTCAAGCCAGAACATCTGGCCGACCTGATTTGTCTGATCGATCAAGGGGGGATCAGCGGCAAGATGGCCAAACAGGTGTTTGATGAGATGTATGAGACGGGAGAGGGCCCCCAGGCCATTATCTCCCAGGAAGGCCTTCAACAGATCAGTGACAGGGATGAGTTAGAGAGCATCGTCAACCGGGTCCTGGATTCCAATCCCCAGCAAGTCGAAGCATACCGGGCGGGCAAGGAAGGGCTGTTAGGGTTTTTCATGGGACAGGTGATGAAGGAGACGCGCGGACAGGCTAACCCGCAAATGGTCAGTCAAATGCTGCAAGGCCAGCTGCAATCACGGACAGGGAAGAGTTCATGAGAAAGTTGCAGGACAAGAAGGAAGAGCAGGAAAAGAAAATCGCAGTCATCGAAGAGGTGGCGGATAATATCTATTCCATAAAATTCATCCTGCAGAGCATCGGTTACGAAGTGACCTCTGTTTCCTCTCGAGATTCCTACCAGCCCATGCTGAAGGAGTTTCTGCCCGACCTGATCATCATCGACATGATGATTGCCGGTGGAGGAGGCTATGATGCGATTCGCCAGCTGGGTAAGAGCTCATTGAAAAAGGTTCCCATACTGGCCATCACCGCTGAGGCCATGGAGGGAAAAGAAGAAGATGTCTACCAGGCAGGTGGACAGGATACCCTCTGCAAACCCTACTCCGTACAGGATTTAAAAAAGAAGCTCAAAAAGTGGCTGGCCTAGCCGGCCCTAATTCGCAGCCTTGGCTCGTATGCGATAGCGACTCAGGGCCAGGGCAGCGGGTCCAACCAGCAGGCCGAAAACTGCCGACATCAGAACTCCGAAGGGAAAATTGGTGGCCGGAGTCAAGAGCAGTCCCTGTAGTGCTGTCACCCCTTCGCCGACTACGCCGCCTCCTTGAACACTGAAGCGGGGAGCACTCCAGCTGAAGAGGTAGGCCAAGGAATAGGTCATCAGGACCAGCAGGCGAACCGAAACCGCATAGAGCGCGATCAGTTTGAGGAGGACCCGGTAGGGATGCTCCTCTCCGCTGCCTGCCAGGCGAACTGCGAAATAAATTGGAATCAGAAACGAGAGCCAGGCCACACCCAGGATACTATTGATTACATGGGGTGCGCCCATCTCCTCCAGAAAGATCCGCGCCCCCATGACCACCAGCGAAACAATCAACGGCCACTTCAGAGTATTTTTCATTGTGTCCCTCAATCCTACATCAGAATGACTCAAAACACTGTGTTAGATTTTGAATTTCTTTGGAATTTGAAATTTAGGATTTAGGATTTCTCTGAGTAACCCAGTATGATCCCTGGTTATGCCGCTCGACCTTCGCGATTGGCTCGATAGGATCCAGTCCCTCGACCTTCTCCGGAAAGTCCGGTCTGTTGACTGGGACCAGGAGGTGGGGGCCATAGCGGATCTCAATGTGAAAAGGAACAAATACACCCTCCTGTTTGATGAAATCAAAGACTCACCCAAGGGCTTCAGAATCCTGACAGGAGCCCTGATAGACTCCATAAGGCTATCAGTGACGCTGGGCCTGCCCGATACACTCAACAATTTGGAGTTGGTCCAGCACCTGAGAGAGAAGCTGGCCTCTGAGAAGAGAAATCCAGAGGGAACTTCACCGAAATTGGTGAAGAGTGCTCCCCTTTTCCAGAACGTCATGGAAGGGGACGAAATTGACCTCTACAAGTTTCCCTCGCCCAGGTGGTTTGAAGGCGATGGCGGGAGATACATGGGAACGGGAGACGCCGTGGTGACCCGCGATCCTGACACGGGATGGGTTAATGTGGGGTCCTACCGGATGATGCTGCAAGACCAAAGGACGCTGTCCCTCTTTTTGGAAGGCCCACGCCACGCCAGATTCATGCTGCAGAAATATTGGGACCGGGGTGAACCGGCACCCATCGCAGTCTCCTTCGGTCACCATCCTCTCATCATGTTGTCTGCCGGCCTGGAGGTGGCCTCCGGAGTGAGTGAGTACAACACCGCGGGAGCTCTGGTGGACACGCCTTACCAGATCGTCAAGGGTCCCCTGACGGGACTTCCCCTGCCGGCTGACAGCGAAATCGCCATCGAGGGTTATGTCTACCAGGAGCCCAGCAGCGAGGGTCCCTTCGGAGAGTTCATTGGCTACTACTCCAGCGGAACGACC
>JAPUKI010000018.1 GCA_027295745.1 Acidobacteriota bacterium | reverse complement strand
ATCTCCTGAACTCTGGACCCGGAGAGGAGCTCTTCCAGGGTGGCGCGGGCCAGCATCAATTCGGCACCCCGCTGCTCGATCTGAGCTTCGACGTTTTCCGTCTGATAGTGAAGGAAGGCTTCAAGCTCTGCCAGGCGTGAGCGGGCGGAGATGAGCGTGGCCAGAGCTTGCTCGCGTTGGCGAAGTAACTGTTGTTGTTCAAGGCGAGCAATGATCATGCCTTTCTTCACTGCGTTGCCTTCCTCAACGTTCAGTTCGATCAGCCTCCCGGGAACGGTAAATGCCAGCTTTATTGTGGTCAGCTCGATGTTTCCAGAGAGGAAGATGTCAGACACCTCTTCCCCTGTCCCACCCCACCACAGGAAGGCCACAACTCCCAAGACCACCATCAGCAAGAGGACCGGAATGATTCTTTTCTTTGTTTGAGGCATCATTGGATCATGCTCCGAATCGTGCCCATGGCCTCAGCCAGGTTGACCCGTTCAAAGTTGAAGTTGAACAGAGCGGTGATCTGGTTTTCCTGGGCTCGGGCCAAACGGGCCTGGGCGTCGGTGACCTCAATATTAGTGGTGATGCCGGACTGATAGCGACGACGTCCCTGATCCAATTCCTGCTGGGCCAGTTGCAAGCCCTCTTCTGCAACTTTGATTTGCTCTTCGGCTAGGCGGAGGCCGGCCAAGGCCAGGCGAACCTCCAGTTCGATCTGCCGGCGCAAGTCCTGCCTTTCAATCCGCTCCTGCCGAAGTTTCGAGGAAGATTCGGCTCGACGGGCGTCAAAACTACCCCCATCAAAAAGGGGCAGCTGCAGGGAGATTCCCAGATCCCAAGTCGGGATAGTATTGCTGATGCTGGAACCGATCGTCCCGTAACCGGCAAAACCCGAGATGGAGGGAAATCGTTCTGATTGGGCGGCACGGTAGTTGAGAGTGGCGTGTTGCTCCCTCTCCTGGCGGGCTCGGAGATCGGGCCGGGAGCCAAGAGCGATGGCCATAGCCTCGCTCAGGCTTGCAATCTCAACCCGAACGTAGTCGAGACTCTCTGTCAACGTCAGGTTTACATCCAGCGGGAGGCCGATCAGCTTCAGAAGCTTCAACAAGGATTGTTGGTAGGCGTGCTCAGCCGCCAGCGTCAGCTGCTGTTCATTAGAGAGTTGAACCTGAGCTCGCGTCACCTCGATTCTGGTCCCGCTACCGGCCGCTCTCTGACTTTCCGCCAGATCCGCCAGTGCAACGGCCAGATCAAGGTTGGCTCTGGCTGCATCCAGCCGGGCCCGGTTGCGAAGCGCCTCCAGATAGGATCGAGCCACCTGAGATGCTACCTGCTCCTGAATGTTCTCCTGCTCGCTTTTTGCAACAAGGACAGCCGATCTGGAAGCCTGAAAGCGACGGGTTGAACTGAGATTGAAGATCGATTGAGTCAGACGGGCTCGCGCATCAAAGGTCGAAAAGGGACCCACCAAGGTGGGCGGCCGAAAGTTGAGGGAGGGGCGCAGGCCGATGGCTTCCAGATTACGTGTCTGCTCCTGCTGCCCAATGGAAGCCTCCAGATGGGGGAGCAGCTCTGCCCGTGATTGCCCAGAACGAGCCTCAACCTCACGAACAAGCTCCCGGGCCATCTGAACGTCAGCACTGCCCTCTCCAGAGAGCGCCCACTCAACGGCTTCCTTGAGGCTGAGGGCGAGATCAGACGCCCTTACCGGGCTGCTTGAAATGATCCAAATGCCTGCCAGAACCAGAATCATGGGCAGACCCCGCGAGACTCCCCTCTTAAAAGAGGGTGTAGAGAGTAGATTGGTGTCAGGAACCCCCATTTAAGACTCCTTTTCCCGAGATTTCGCTCTGCCCTTGTCCGTGAGAATGCCTTCGAATAAAACCCCACTGATGACTGCAAAAGCCTGGGAAGCGGACAGGGGAAGACGCGACAGAGTTTCTGGACTCATGACGTTTTGGACTAAGGTCGAGAATAAGAAAACCAGCAGCTCGGCCTCGATGTCTTTTCTGAGGAATCCTGCTTCGATGCCTTCCTTGATCAGTTTGCCGAAACGGGTGCGGATGGTCTCCTGTCTGCGCTGATCCAGCTCCTGCCACACGTCCGGGGCGTGCCGCTGAATATCACGAAGAAAGATGGGGCTGAGATGGGGCATTTCTGTCGCCACGAAGGTCAACGCCTGCTCCAGCTTCCTGCCGAAATGGGCCTGATTGCTCTCTATGATGTTCCCCAAACCTTCTGAGATCCGTTGGGCCTTGTTGAGTAAGGCCTGGCGAAGCAAGTCCTTTTTCCCCGGGAAGTGCTGGTACAGAGTTCTCTTGCTCATCCCCAGTTCGTGAGCAATTTCATCCATGGTGACCTTCGTGAACCCGAGACTGAAAAACTGGTCTCGCGCCACTTCCAAGATGCGATTTCGAACCTCAACAGCGCTGGCCATGTAAACTAATAATACTATTATAGTATTTTCAGTTTCCAGTCAAGGCTAAAAAGCTGGACAGGCCCCCACGGGACTGCCTCTTATTGTCTTCCGCTCATTTCTTAGAGTTTCCGGCCCAGCCTCTCAATCCTCTCCTCAGTCCCGGGATGGGTACTGAGAAAGGTCAGCCACTCGGGAATGCGCTCCATTTGTTTTGCTCTCTCCAGGAATTGCATTAAGCCTGAAGGGGAATAATGGGCTTTCAAGAGCAATTCCACAGCAAAGTCATCGGCTTCCAATTCGGCTTCTCTGCTGATGCCGAGCTTTGCCAGGTGCTCGACGATTAAAGCGGTGGTGCCGGGGCTCCGGTTGGCAAGAGAGAGGAAGAGCTGTAGGGCCTTGGTGCGATTCTTTCGAATCAAGGCCTTCCGGCAGTGCCCCAATTCAACGTGCCCAATTTCATGGGCTAAAATCCCCGCCAGTTGCTCCTCTGAAGCCGTCTGAAGATTCATTAAGCCCTTTGTCAGCAGAATGTGAGCACCGGGTAATGCCATCGCATTGATCTCCAGGGAATCCAGACGGAAGACCTTATACTCCTTAAATGTCAGATGTTTCGTCGCTTTGAACTTGCTCAGGATGCTGTCGACTCGTGCGTCCACTTCCGGTTCAATGGGCTGTTGTTTTGCCATGTCCGAGAGCCAGGAGGCTCCCACTCTGATCTCGTCTTTGGGCGTGGTGGGTTCCAATCCGAGCGACTTCTTAATTCCCACCACGCGGAAAGCTCGAGAATAGAGCACCACCAGGAGAACCACCAGGATCAGGAGAACTTCTCTAAAGCCAATCATCGTATGTAGAATACTCGCCAAACCCGCGTCAGGGAAAGTATACTGGAATGCGGATGAGCTTGAAGATCAACGACACACTGGATCGGCCCCTGCATGATCTGCGGATCTCAGTAACCGATCGCTGTAGTTTTCGTTGTAGTTATTGCATGCCTCAGGAGATTTTTGGCCGCGACTATCAATTCCTGGCGCGGGAGGAGCTCCTGAACTTCGAAGAAATCCAGCGCCTGGCCCGCATCTTCGTGGATCACGGCGTCAAGAAGATTCGTCTCACCGGAGGCGAGCCGCTGCTGCGCCGTGAACTCGAAAAGTTGGTCGAGAAGCTGGCAGAAATGCCAGGCCTGGAGTTGGCCCTGACCACCAACGGAGGGCTGCTGGCTGAGAAAGCCCAGGGGCTGAAGAAGGCCGGACTGAAGCGGGTCACCGTCAGCCTTGACTCGCTCGACAACGAGATCTTCGCATCCATGAACGGCGTGAACTTTCCCGTTGAAAAGGTGCTGGAGGGAATTGAAGCCGCCAAGGCTGCTGGACTGGCTCCCATCAAGATCAACATGGTGGTCAGACGGGGCGTCAATGAGTCCAGCATTTTACCCATGGCGAAGCACTTCCACGGTACCGGACACATTGTGCGCTTTATCGAGTACATGGATGTCGGCACCACCAACGGCTGGTGTCTGGATGATGTGGTTCCCAGCTTCCAGGTCGTCAAAATGATTGATGCGGAAATGCCGCTGGAGCCTATTGACTCAGCCTATCGAGGAGAAGTGGCCAGGAGGTGGCGATACCGGGATGGAAGTGGCGAGATCGGCCTCATTGCCTCAGTGACCCAGCCCTTTTGCAGCGACTGTACTCGGTCCCGGCTCTCGGCCGACGGCTTTCTTTATACGTGTCTTTTTGCCACCAAAGGACACGACCTGAGAAAACTGCTCCGGAATGGGAGTTCCGAT
>JAPUKI010000179.1 GCA_027295745.1 Acidobacteriota bacterium | reverse complement strand
CTCGTGGCTGGTATCCAGGTCCCCGAGGCGCAGGACGTCTGAGGAAGCGGCCATTCGGTCGCCTTTCGCCATCATACGGACAATCCATTTCACTGCCGCCCGCAAATGCTCGGCACGGATGGTCCCGCTGCCATCCTGATTCAAGTACTTGAGAAACGCGGGATCGCACTGTAGGCTTTCGATCTGCACGCTGGTGGCGGCCCAGCGAGCTGGGTGGAGCTGGTGGATGAAGGCAAGATCCTCCGCGCTCTCGATGCGCAGTTGGTGGACCCCGCCGTAATTTTGGAAGACAATGGGCTTCATAACGCACATTCTACTCCATTGCAGGGAATGTAAAGGAGCACAAGATCTGAACAGGTCAAGGCTATGGCTTGGGCATGTGCAGCCGATACCTCTCCCTGACTTGGCTGAGTCCGAGAGGAAGGAAGAAGTTATGAAAGGAGTCGTGCCAGCACGAGCAGGTTGTAGCTCAGGACCGAAAGGTGCGCGTAGCGCTCAAAGTGAGACCAAAGACCCGCTTGGCCATGGAGATGCAACCTTCAATGCCGGCTCGGAATCACCTCAGCTGTTTGTAGACCCAACTGGATCGGACCAGGTCCTGGATTTTCAATCCTCATTTCTTGGCAAAGGCCACGTCCTTGACGCCTTGCTTTTTGGCCCATTTGAGATTGCCCGAAGAAGCAAAGCCGCCATCCAAACTGGCCTGGCGAGGGTAACGCCCGTACAAGTCGCACTGACGCTCCAGCAGGGGCTCGAGCTGTTGGCTGTCGGCTGGATTGCCTCTGAGCAAAAGAGCATCCAGGATCAGCGAGGACTTGCCAGCGGTCAGATAGAGCTTATGTCCAAAGAGGCTCTCGCGTGCGCCTTTTTCGATAATGTCGGTGTGTTCTTCAAAGATGGAGACGATCTTTTCGGTAGCCGGGACCTTCTGGCCCAGGATCACCCGACGGTGAGTTTGTTGGATCATTCGTCCCAGCAGATCCAGATGGTGGGCCAACGCACCGGCGCCAGGACTGGGCTGATGGGGTCCTGCCACTGCGGTGCCTGCTCCAGTGCCCGGGTGCCGTATCCACGGGTCCAGCCAGCGATCTTCAAGAGATCCAGATAATGCTTTTTGCGCTTCTCGCCCCGACTGTTTCAGATGTTCAAACAACGTTTTTTGGCATGTCTGGAATGATCCACAAAAGAGAGGGACTCAGACGGGTTCAACTGTTTTAAAAGGCGGGTCACGACCCAGCAGAGGGCTGCTCATCAGCTGCAGAATGAGTGTGAGAAAAAGAAGGACAGCAAGGAGTAACGAATCTCCACGTTTGATCATCTCATTGACCTCCAACCAATGCTTGTCAGTGTGTGTCAGTGAGTCGGTGAGGTGTGAGAACTCCCGATACAACACTCCTGGAAACTGGTCCTCCCACCGCTTTACTCCCCAGGACCGGTACGCTCAATCCCTACCACGGAGGGACTCCCGCTGTTACGCAGATAGACCTCCACCGGGCTCCTCCTCCACAGCGGCTGACCCGGGCAGAAGGAGAAAAGCTTCACCATCAGGAACTCGGCTGAGTCTTCTGGAACTGACAGAGCAGGTTGGGAGGCCTCATCCGGCACACCAAGAGCGGAGAGGCTCCCAGTCTCGTTGTCAAAGCGGTGCCAGGCGTACTGATATCGGCACTGTGAGCCAAATCCAGCTTCAACGCCCAGGTTGACGAACTCAAGGCTCGATCCCCCATCGGCTGCAGCCGAGAGGGTGAACCCATCCAGGGGATTGATTTGGGTGAGATAGTAACGAACAATCTTGTCCCGCCGCTCTATAAGCGTAGCCACCAGGTAGTTCTCGGCCTCAGGGTTGTCGATCTTACCTGTTTTGACAATGGCGCGAATGGCCTCATCGCTAAAGCGCATCACCGTTCGTGTTGCCCACAGAGCGTCCTGGAGAGTCATTTTATCGAAGGCGGGATTTGGGTAATCCGGCTTCCAAGCCTGGCCTTGGAAATAACTGGATTCAAAGCGCCCCACGGCCTTGTAATCGGGGTACTTGACATGGCGCCAAGGCCGGTCCCAAATACCAAGAGTAGCCGCTGCTTTCAGAGCCGGATTGAACTCGATGTAGTACTCATTGCCCACGCGACGAGCATGAGGCTGAGTGGACCCGCTTCCCATAACGGTGCCGAAGTCGATGAGGTAGTGTCGAACAAAGCTTCCGCCTTGTCCGCGGGTCGTCTCGTACATGTCCAGCGTGTTAACGCTGTCCGAGTCGTTGTGGTTCAGCCAGGCGGCAAACAGGCGCAGCCCCCGTAACTCGCGGCGGTCCTGATGAGGAAAGATGTCATTGGGATCATCCGAGCGGATGCCCTGAAAGTCAAAGGGCCCCACCGGTCTTCCGGGCAGCAGCTTACTGGCTAGCACCTGGATCGTTCCCTCCGGACGTCTGGGAACGCCCTTCAGCACGTCTTCGACGTAGGCTTTGGTGAGCCTCTCCTCATGTCCGCTCTCCCACAACACCTCAGCCTCCGGATCAATCTCATAAACAGGTCGCCAGTAGGTGAGGTAATTCTCGGGGACGTTGTAGCCAAAAGCGTAAAAGAACTTGGTGCCGATAATCTCGGTTGAGGTCGCCATTTGGGGCCAGTGGAGCGGGTCAAATTTGATGAAATAGGTATCTCCGCGACCGTCCCGAATCCGAAAACCGGGCGTTACGCCCTCCGTCTTGGCACCAATGATGACCCAGGGGCGGGAGAGATCGGGTCCTACTCCCCGATCGGGGCCTCGGACCAAATCGGCGATTGTCATCACGCCTCTGCTCATACGGTTGGTGAACCAGGAAGAATTGGGGACCTCGCCCAGAGTGTTGACATTTTGAGCTGGCACTTCACCTTCCCTGGGCTTGGTAAAGGTCTTTTGGAAAAGATCAATGGTCTTGCTCAGCGGCCGGTCGGTGGGCTGCGAAATGGAAAGATCATCCGGATCCACCGACAATGGATCGTCGGGTCTGAATTTGCCGGCCTCAAGGGTCGACATTCCTGCCATGACAATGCTCAAGGCAAAGATCCCGGTGCGATTTCTCATGACGATCTCACTTTAAAAGGATGGTCCGAAGGCGAAGTAGACAAAAGTCCCTTCTTCGCTGCGTCCCAAGTCTATTCGAAGCACTGTACGCCGCATGCTTTTGGCCCGAATGCCAAATCCAAGACTGTGCCTCAGGTGGTCAAAAGACAGGTCAGTATCCTGGGAAAAGACCTTGCCCGTGTCGTAGAAAGTGGCCAGTTCCACACCCGTGGTGGCCTCCCAGCGATACTCACCGGAAAGATAAATCAGATTACTGTCCCGGAAGCGGAAGTTCTTGTAGCCACGCAGGGTGTCGTGTCCTCCCAGTGTTTTCATGAAGTAAAAGGGAACCTGCATGGGGTCGTCGACGTAGTCACGCGAGAGGTAAAAACGCCCAGCCAGGGTTCGCTGACGGGAGCCCAGCGGCAGATACCCGCGGGCATCCAGGGTAAATCGATTGAACTCGAAGCGGCGATCGTCAATGTCGTCAAATCGGCTGAACTGCAGCCCCAGAATGCCTGCCGGCAGATTGGGGTCGTCTTCATAGGCCAGATACAGCCCGGCATCGAGGTGAAAGAAGTCGGGTTGGCGCTCCAGGCCAGGCGCTGTCGAGTCGTCAAAGAGATCCTGCGTACTGGGTCGGTCATCGATTGTCCCGGGTCCAACATTGGTGAGCAAGTAGCCGGCCCGGCCCTTGATTCCGAACCAACGAGTAAAGGGATATCCGGCCACCGCGTCAAAGGCTGCCTCTTCGTAGCGATAATCGGTTCGATTGTCTTCGGAAGAGTCGGGGCCGAGTCCGTAAAAATCCTCCTCAGGAAAGTTGCGGTAGCGCAGGTCCGCATACAGGTACCCTTCCAGCGGTGCCTGGGTGCGCCGGTCAAACGCAAAGGGGGCTCCCAGGTAACCATCACTCAGGAATTCGTATGGAACCGGCTGGTTGAACTTACCGAACCGCGCATCGTAGACTTGATAACCTTTTAGGGAGTAGGCCGCAGAAGCCAACAGGTGCAGATCGGTTTTCCCCAGCCGGGGTCGTTCGTACTGAACGGCCGGCGTGAAACTGGACACGGGGCTGATTTTTCCAAACCCAAAGCGCCAGTGGCGCACCTGAAAGGTGACCAACTGGTCGAACCCAACGTTTTCCACCGTGGCCAATACATCGACCACTTTGCTGGATTGACTCCTCTTCACATTGGCCAGACGCTGGCGGCGCCGCGAGCGCAGCTCTTCAGCTCGGCTATCCTCCGAGCTCAACTGGGCACTGTCCTCCTGCGACACAGGACCGCCGAGAGCAGTGCCCTGTGGAACAGTGAGGATCAGACAAAACAGGCAACTGCTCAGGCTCTTTCTCAGAACGATCCCTGTAGTAAACATCTCAGGCGCTCAGTAACGAGTGTGTTGCTGGTCCCCTGAGATCCTTTACCAGGAGAGCTAAGCCTAGTGTCATCAGTACCATATGAGCCAGAATCCGACGGCTATGCAAAATATATACCTCTGCTTTCTTACCACCTTAAGTCAGGTCTTCAAGTTTCTCTGAATCACAACTCTCGCTGCTCCTCAACTGGTTTTGAAAACCAGGTCCGTCACCAGGAGGAAGTACCTCCGAGCAGACCGGTACCACTCCATTGAGCACTATCTCCGTGCTGGACCTCCCATCAAAAGTATTCAATATAACGGCATCGTGTAAACTGTCAAATTTGACAGTTGCTACAGCTTTCTCTTTCAGCAAGGATGTTCATGGCTATGCGGGTTACTTTTAGTTTCCCCCTCCCATCTTCAATTTCATCACCCAGGCGACTCACATCAGGCAACTGATCTATGTCCAAGCTTAAGAACATGGAAAAAACGGAACTGCAGCTGCGCGGGGAGTCTGGAGGGCGCAAGTTGTGGTCCTAAGGAAACGGCCTGGTGGCTGGTTGTGGGAACTGCCCTGATTCTTGTTCTGGCGGTCCCACGTTAACTCTCTTGATGGATTTCTTTGAGGGAAGAGTATGAATTGGCAGCTCACGGGAGCCATTGTCGTGGCCTCCTTGATTGGTTTGGCTGGAGGAATCGGAGCGTATACCTTCATCTACGCTCGAGGAGCTTCTTATCTGACAGACAAC
>JAPUKI010000178.1 GCA_027295745.1 Acidobacteriota bacterium | reverse complement strand
GCCCGGGGGTCGGGTGTGGCTGCCGGGCGCGGTATCGCCTTCCGGGGCCGGATCGCAACGGTGGCCGAGGTGGAGGTGAACCTGCAAACCGGGAAGGTGTGGGTGAAGCGGTTCGTGTGTGCTCACGACTGCGGCCTGATCTGCAATCCGGATGGGCTGAGGAATGCGATCGAAGGCAATCTCCTGCACTCGATGAGTCGGGCCCTCTATGAAGAGGTCAGATTCGACCGCTCGAAGGTGACCAGCGTGGATTGGCGGACTTACCCGATTGCGACAATAGAGGACACTCCAGAGAAGATCGACCTGGTCCTGATCAACCGGCCGGATCTTCCGCCCAGCGGCGCCGGTGAACCGTCTTCTGCTCACACTGCGGCGGCCATGGCCAACGCGATCTTTGACGCTACCGGGGTGCGCTTGCGCCGCGTGCCTTTCACTGCCGAACGAGTGAAGGCGGCGCTGGATGCGTCCTCCTGAACTGGAGAAGAAGCCATGAAGAATCTCATGACCATCGTTGCCGTGCTGATGGGGTTAGCCGCCTTCAGCGCTTCCTCAAGGGCCCAGACCGGCCTGGACTTGGTGGACGTCGACCTCATGTTCGTGGGGGCTCACCCTGACGACGATACCTTCGTGATGGCCACCTTTGCCCGCTACCTGCTGGACCAGGGTTTTCGCGCCAGTGTCATCACCGCTACGGGCGGGGAAGGGGGAGGGAACGCCACCGGACCCGAGTCGGGGATAGCTTTAGGGCTCATCCGTGCTGAGGAGGAACGACGCGCTCTCGAGGTGGTCGGGGTGCGCACCTCTCATTTTCTTTCCCTCCAGGATTTTTACTTCACGCTTTCCGCGGAAGAGACAGCCAGAAAATGGGGAGATTCTTACGTCTGTGACGTGGTGCGCTATGTCCGCCTTGAACGTCCGGAGGTCATTGTGACGATGTGGCCGGGCCCGGGCACGCACGGGCAGCATCAGATGGCTGCCCGCGCCGCCACCATCGCCTTTGATAAAGCGGCAGACCCGAACTTCTGCCCTGAGCTGATCACTGAAGAGCATCTCGAGCCTTTCCAGCCTCTCAAGCTCTACTACTCCGGACAAGCCAATTCACCGACCACGCTCTCCATCGACTCAGATGACTACTCTCCCGCGGCCAACATGCGCTATGCCGATCTGAAGGCATTGGCTTCCTCTAAATACCGTTCGCAAGGATTTGACCAGCGCGTGAAGATACCGGTTGAGGAAGCGCGACCCGAGAGTTTCATGCTGGTTCGCTCCATGGTTCCGCTCAGCTACCCGGAGAGGCATCTTCTGGAGGGAGCCCTTCTACCCGCCGGGACTTCGCCCCCGGGAATTCGTTTGGAGATTGTCCCGGAGAGCTTCGAGACAGGTATTGGCGTGGACGTGAACATCGAAGTGACTCTCGTCAACAATACGGCACAGCCCTTGGAAATGCTCGAGATCTCTCTCGAACCTGGGGAAGGCTGGAGCGTTGCTGAGGAAGGCCTCAATACCTTTGACCGTCTGGAGCCGGGAGGGAGAGCTCAAGCGACCTTTCAGGTGCGGGCATCAGAGGGCGCCACCATAGATCGAAACACCCAGCTTTACGCAAGCTACCGGGCGCGCCAGCAAGGTCGTGCGATTGCTGGCCGCAACACCATGTGGCTCAAAGCCGTGGCACCCGTCCAGGTTCGCTTCCGCCCCACCTTCGATGTGGCAGGCTATCGGGAGTTTGCTCGGGATACCCACACGGACTGGGTCATTGAGTCTTTGCCGACGCGACTGCCACTGACGATCGGTCGTTCCAATCCCGTAACCATAGACGTCATCAATCGCGGCCCGGAAGCGGTTGCGGGCGAGGTGCAGTTGAGGCTCGATCCTTCCCAAAAGGGCATTCGCGTGCGGGGCGACCTGGGCTTCAATGTCGCCGCACGGTCCAGCGCTTCGGTGCAGTTTGAGCTTGAGGTGACATCGGAGGTGCTTCCCCAAAATCGACAATCGGCTCGCTTTCCGGTAGAACTGGAGATCGCCTCCGGTGACCATCGGAGCCTAGACGCGGCTCAAGTCTACGTGCTTCCCATGCTCCAGATCCCGAGACTGCGTCAAGCACCTATTGTGGATGGCGATCTGTCGGATATGAGGGGCTTTGCTGGAGGAGTAATCACGCACAAAGATCTTTGGTGGAGGCAGGAGCCAAGGGATGATTCTGATTCCAGCGCCTCCTTCCACATCGCCTACGATGGGGAGAACATTTACGTTGGAGTCGATGTGCGGGACGACACCGTGGTCTGCAATATAGCCCCAAATGACGTTCGGGCCCAGCTTCGCTCGGATGCCGTTGGCATCACCATCGATCCTTCCGGGAGAAGTCGCGATACCTCTACCGTTATTCAGGCTGCGGCTTTTCCATGCACCACGGAAGGTTTCCAGGCGCGCGGTTTTCGAGATGCCGATGCCAATCAAGGTGTGATGGAGAAAACCGCACCCGGCATGAAGGTGGCCTCACGCAAGACCGATACCGGCTACACCCTTGAGTTTTCCATCCCCTGGCGGGTTCTGCCCGCACAGCCCCAGCCAGGAGACGAGATGGGCATGAACATTGTCATCTATGACGGTGATCAGAAAGATGCGCGCGTAGGAGCCAACATCAGCGAAAGCGGTCTTGCCTGGGCGGCTTTTCAGTGGGGTGGGAAGCAGGCCATACCGTATCTCTGGCCGCGGGTGGTCCTGGGAAGATGAATGCCTGAGCTTCTGGAAAGATAGGCCAGGGACAGGCTCCTAGTCAGTAGCCCCGTGGCTGATGAGGAGTTCTTTCATCTCCTGAGAACCGGCCAGGCCGAGGGGGGGGCCGTCTGCATCCCTTCCACTCCCCATGTTTTTATAGACAACCACCTCTGCGTTCGCCGCTAAATGCAGTGGGGTTCGTCCGATGCCGTCCCCAGCCGTCACTTCCGCCCCCGCTGCGATAAGAATTCTCACCACTTCAGACGTCGATGCGAGGTGGAGGGGAGTTTGCTGCCTGTAGAGGGTTTCCTGGTAGCGGGCCATGGCGAGGGATGGATCTTTCCCAAACATCGTCCTGACTCCTTCGGCATTGTCCTCCATGGCGGCTTCGAAAATATCTGATGGTCCCACATCGCACCCGGCACGAAGACTCACAAGCAGGGCCAGCACACCACAGAGCGCAATCCTCACCAACCCACGGATGACATTCATGCAAAGCATGTTCTTTTTGTACCCAATCCGGTTGAAAAAGGTGTGAGGCCACTCACCGATCATCCAGCCTGGGAAAGCCACGAATCAGAGCTGGGTGAGGCCGGCTACGGTGGTGATCAGGAGAAGGGAGGCAACGGTTACGCCCCAGAAGACCCACAGTTCTCGACGCTCCAGCTGGGAATCTCTGTCATCGGTTCCCTGATCTTCTGGGAAAGCGCTTTCGGGCTCGCGTGAAAGGATCAGGCAAACTGAAAATGCTAGGATCACCAGGGCCATGGAACCCAGAACCTGTGGGTACAAGGGCTCTTTCAGCAAGATGGTTAGGACAGGTAAGACCAGCAGCAGTGAAGTGAACGGACTCTTTCGACTTCCTCCTGTCTCGAACAAGAGATAGGTGAGGAAAAGAGTATTGCCGGCGACCAACAGAAATAGAGCCAGGGAAAGCCCCATGGGAGTCATGAGTGCCGTCATTTCAAAACTGCCAATCTTCACCAGCTGGAACATGTCCTCGGTGAAGACCAGCAGTCCCAGGGACATCACGGAGAACAATGTCATGGGTCGGAGCAGATGATAGGTCGCCGGGAGCAGGTTGACAGAGACTCGTAAGATAACGAGAAAAAAGCCTTGCATGACAAACGCGGCCAGAGTTAAGTTTTGTGTACCATCCACTGTGTTTTCTCCTGGTTCTTTACTGCAGCCAACAAATCCTGATGGAATTCGGGGACAGGCCCCGAATTCGGGGAGAATTCTTGGGCCTGTCCCCTAATTCCGTCATTTCAACTCCTCTTGCGCGGAGACAGGAAGACCCAGTTCCTTTGTTCCAGTCTTTCCCTCCTCCTGGTTGAAGAAGCGGCGAACCGTCGGGTAGGCAAAATCGATGTCATCGCAGTGATGGAAGTCGCGTAAGATGTCCTCCCAAATGGTTTCCGAGGTGCCGCGACGCTTTCTGGGGTCACACAGATATCGAATGGTGAGAAGCACGCCTGACTCAGCAACACTGGTCCAGACTTTAGGGGTTAGTGTTGAGTAGATAATCATTGACCTCTGGGCGGCTTTGCGGACAGACTGCATGGCGGCTTCGCTCAAATCGGCAGAGTGGGTGTCCACAATCTGCTGGAGAATCCTCTTGGCCTTTTCCCAGTTGCTTTCGAAAGTGATCAGTACGGGAAGTTCATTCCAGATGTATTGAAACCCTTTACTGTAATTGGCGATCACGTCGATGAGAATGCGGCTGTTGGGAATAAGGATGACGCGACCGGTGCTCTGATCGGCATCAACCCAATTCCCGATCTCTATGAGCGTAAAGCGAAACAGCCTGATATCAATCACATCGCCTGCGTGCTCTCCGATCTGAATTCGATCCCCTACCTCAAATGGCCGCTGCCAGAGCAAGTAGAGCCAGCCGGCCACACTGCCAACTATATCTTTTAGAGCGATGGCCAGACCTGCAGAAACCAGGCCCAGAAAAGTGCCGATATCCCGAAAGGCGGTGAACCAAATCCGGCCCAGAAGCACCAGACCCAATACAACTGCCACATAGCTGCTGACCTTGCGCGCGTGGTAGCGAAACCGCACGTCTTCGGTTCGCCGAGAGATGATCCACAGGGCAAGGCCCCTCAAGACCATGAGCAGGATCACAAGGGCCAGGGACTGGATGAGCTTGCCTTGGGTGGTTGGGGCTAGAGTGAGAACTGTTTGCAACCACTGACGAATGAGGGAAATGACACAACTCCTCTCGCCCGGATTATGCATAATCCAAGCTAGCTTTTAGTTTACGAAATAAGCTGAGTGAGAGGAAGTAAGCAGTGTCACAGGGGAGAGGAACTGCTGTTGGCGCCTCCAGCCGTGGAATAGCGGATGACGCCCGTGTGATCAATGTAAAACCACCTGGATCCCGTCTGTCCCGGAATGTCAGGTCTGGCCGTTCCCCACCAGGTATAGCGAGAGTTCGCTGGGTTGTCCAGGCTGAAGTTGTAGCCATTGCTATCGGCTGCGCCGCGACCGTCGATGAGCCCGTCGTCAAAGAGCTGATTATCCGCGTCGGCATAATCTCCGTGCCGGGTATGATAGAGCTCTTGGGCGGCGGTCCAGCTTCGCATGTAGGTGATGGCGACTTTCTCATTGGCCGCTTTCTTGGACTGCACAAGGTTTGGAATCGAGAGAGCAGCAATGATGCCGATGACGGCCACCACGATCAACAGTTCGATGAGGGTAAAACCCGGACTCTGGGAAGGCAAGATGGCAGGCCGTTTGCCGGCTGTCCTAGGGGGAATCAAAGCTTTCATTTCTTCACAGATTAGTTTAACACTTGAATGTGATAGTGTGCTCAATTCAGGGGATTCTCCGACCATCATGTCTGCTGCTGGAACTGGATCTGGGCGCCCATATTCCCTCCTGTAACTGCCCATACACTGTGGAGATGCACAAAGCGTGCCAAAAAGCCATGTGTTTCTGTTAAGTTAAATCGTATCAACAGGTTAAAGAGCTAGGAGGAACCGTGACCAGGGCTATTGAAAGACCATGTCCTGCCACTTCCCGACGCTGGAAATGCCGGATTTTGTCATGAGCAGATCCTGTCTGTGCGGAAAGAAAATGGGAGAAGGCATTGCATGGACGGGCCTTTTAGGAAATGCTTACACTGGAATCTGAATGAAACTGCTATTTGTCCTTTCGGCAGGGCTGCTTTTGCCGGTGATCATCCTTTGGAGCTTGAGTAGCTCCTCCCTTGAGATGTCCCTGGAATGGGAGTTGGCCGTGATCAATGCCGGGGAGCAGGTCCCTTCGGACCACCCAACGGTGTCGGAGTTTCGGATACTCATGGATCGCCTGGAGAAGAAGTGCTCCAGTCCCCGACGTGAAATAGGGGAGATTTGCATTACGGCGCACTTGTGGAGGAAAGAGAGGGGCAGCTTTGAGACACTGCTGGAGTTTACAGAATCGGTTGATCGAGCGATCCCCCCAGATCTGGCGATGAAGATGGACCTCAAGAAGCTCGTACAAGCGATGCTGGGTCGCTAGAGGGGCGTGTTGCTTCCCATGACTCTCAATGTGGGAGCGGCCTCAGGCCGCGAAGAGGTGTCTGAGCAGCACCCCCAGCAAGGCTAGAACTGATTTCTATTTCATGCAAACGGAACGCACCTGGCGGATGTCAGTGTAGCCCTTGAAAACTTTGAGGATGCCATCCTGCTTGAGGGTGGCCATCCCGTCAGCTCGGGCCTGTGCCCGAATCTCCTGCATGGGGCTTTTTTGCTGAATCAGGTGCTTGATTTCGTCGGTACCCTCCAGTAACTCGTGTATTGCGATGCGACCGCGGTAACCACTGTCGTTGCATACCCCACAACCTTTAGCACGATAAAGGGTCAGGTCCTTGGTGAACTGGAGACCGGTCTTTTCGAAGTCCTCTGGCCCATATTCGGTGACCAGACTTTGGAACTCGTCCTGCTCCGGGTGGTAGGGTTCCTTACACTCTGTACACAGGATCCGCGCCAGACGCTGGGCCATGATTCCGAGCAAGGCATCCGCAAAGTTGAAAGGATCCATACCCATATCCAGCAATCGGATGATGGTTTCTGGGGCGCTGTTGGTATGGAGGGTACTGAGGACCAGATGACCGGTGAGAGAAGCCTCGATGCCAATCTCACAAGTTTCTTGGTCGCGCATCTCACCCACCATGATCACATCGGGATCAGCACGCAGAAAGGCCCTCATGGCTCGAGCAAAAGTAAACCCGATTTTCGGTTGCACCTGAACCTGGCGAAGACCGACCTGTGTGATTTCCACCGGGTCCTCGGCAGTCCAGATCTTGCGTTCGGGTGTATTGATAAACTTCAAACCCGAGTGCAGGGTAGTGGTTTTACCCGATCCGGTTGGCCCCACCACCAAGACAATTCCGTAGGGCAACTGGACGATCCGTTCGAAAAGCTCCCGATTTCGCTCGCTGAACTTCATGTTATCCAGCGAAATGGGTTCTCCTGAGCCCAGGATACGCATGACAACATCTTCCAGTCCGCCCGTAGTGGGCAGTGTGGCGACACGAAGTTCGATGTCTCTGCCCCCGAATTTCTTGAATTGTATTTTGCCATCCTGGGGCAATCTTCTTTCTGTGATGTCCAGGTCGGACATGATCTTGATTCTGGACACGAGAGCCCTTTTGAACTGGTAGGGGACGGTTTGGTAGCGGGAACAGGTGCCATCAATTCGGAAGCGGATATCCATGGGCTTGCGGCCCGGATAGGGTTCCAGGTGAATATCAGAGACTCGCTGGTTGTAGCCGTCGTTGATAATCTTGTTGGCCAACTGGGCGATGGCGCTGTCACTTTCGGAGAATATTTCACTCTCATCCTCTGCTGCTTCGTCACTATCCAGCTGGGCCATGATGTCTTCCATGGAGCCCTCGTCAACTGGCCCTCCAAAGAAGTATTCAACGAACTTGAGAATGTCCTCTTTCAGCCCCACGCAGTACTCAATTTGGGTGGTCTTGAGCAAGGTCTGCGCCATGTCTCGCTTGGCCAGATGGTTCACGTCATCCATCAGGACACTGACGCTGCCGTCCTTGTTTTTTCCCAGCGGGACCCAGAAATTGGTGCGCAGGTAGGTTTTCTTCAAGTTTTGGAGTAACTCACCCGGGATGGGGAGTTTGTCGTCGAATTTGATAAACCGGCATTTGTAAAATTCGCTCAGGGCTGCACCGATGTTGTCCTTACTGACCCTGAAATTCTTCATCAGGATCTGTTCCACATCTTGCCCTGACTGGCGTGCCTTGGTAATGGTTTTATCGAGCTCCTCTTGGGTCACCAAGCCCTTGCTGGTCAGGTAATCAAAGCGGGTGGGGCGCCGACGGGCTAACCGCTGTTGGGTTTGAAATGCAATCGCCAGAATCTTGGCTATTTCCTGAGCAGAAGTCTCGTCATCCCGTGTGAACTTGGACCCGTCCTTGCGGTTGATCAGCTGCAAAACGCCTAAGATATTGCTTTCCAATTGGATAGGAGCAGCTAGAATCTGGGTTGTGCGATAGCCGCTTTTGACATCCCAGCTCTTGTCAAACTTCAGATCGGGGTGGATGGCCGCGACCTCCCCTACAGCGTAGGCGTCACCAATATTGAGGATTGTTCCTGTCAAGGCCGTGTAGCCAGCTATGCTGGCGGCACTGATGGGGATTCGTATTTCACTCAGTTCAGTCCCGACTTTAAATCGAGAGAAGAGCTCTTTTGAGGTGTTATCAATAACGTAGATTGTGATCCGGTCGGACTTAAAAAGAAAGAGGATGCGGTCCTTGAGGTCGATGAGAATCGAGTCGAGATTCTCGGCTGCGTTGATCTCGTTGGTGATTTCTTGCAGAGCCTGGCGATATGCCAGTTGGGCCTTTAACTCCTTGACATCTGTAGCACCTTTCTCCGCGTATTGAAAAGCCATGTTCGGACACACTGAGGCGGTGAAGGGCCCCCTGAAGACACCCTAATAGTCAGCATTCCCCTTAAGATCTACTTTAGCGTTTTCTGTCGTTGAGGGTCAAGCTGGCTGGTAGAAGGCTACGAGCGGTGCCGCAGGCGGGCTAGCGGTGGCTCAAGATGTCCCTGCGCATGCGAAAGTCCGGCTTTTTCCCTTCCCCCTTGCCGCGCTTCAAATCGGCAGCTTGAATGCGCAAACGCAGGTTATTGGCACTGTCGGCGTTGGCCAGAGCCGAATCGAGATCGATTTTCCCGCTCATGTAGAGGTTGAAGACGGCCGTGTCAAAGGGCTGGCAACCCTCTGGTTCTCCCTGTTCCATGGCTTCCTTGAGCATCTCGATTTGGCCCTTTCTGATCAAGTCCTTGATTCGAGGTGTATCCAGCAGAATTTCAACGGCCGGAAGCCGCGTGCCGTCGTGAGTTTTGATCAATCGCTGGGAGAGAATCGCCCGGAGATTCAAGGAAAGCTGCAGATAAATCTGCCGATGCCGTTCCTCATCAAAGAAGTTCAGGATGCGTTCAATGGCCTGGCTGGCGTTGTTGGAGTGAAGCGTCGCCATGCACAGATGACCGGTCTCGGAAAAGGAAATGGCAGCTTCCATCGTTTCCAAATCACGTATTTCACCGATCAGAATTACGTCCGGTGCTTGCCGCAAAGTGTTCTTCAGAGCGGCCTGGAAAGAAATCGTATCGTAGCCGACTTCGCGCTGGGTGATGACACATTGTTTGTGAGAATGGAGGAATTCCACTGGATCTTCAATGGAGATGATGTGGCCGGCCGAGGTGGTGTTACGATGATCGATCATTGCTGCCAGCGTGCTGGATTTACCGCAGCCCGTGGCACCCACTACCAAGAGGAGGCCACGTTTGCTCATGACGATGTCCTGTAGAATCGTGGGCAAGTTGAGATCCGCAATGTTCATGATCTCAAATTTGATCTGTCGGATGACCAATCCCGGGCTGCCGCGCTGCTGAAAGATGTTGACGCGAAAGCGGCCCAGGTCTTCGTAGCCCAGAGCAAGGTTCATCTCTCTGGTATCGGCGAACATTTTCTTTTGCCTCTCATCCATGACCGACTGGCACAGCACCGCCAGTTCTTCCCGAGTGAGCACTTGGCCGCTCCCGGAATGAATTGTTCCCTCGATCCGATACATGGCGGGGAGACCCACGGTCAGATAGACATCCGAAGCTTCCCTGCTCACCATCTCTGACAAGAAATCACGAATCTGCATGGCTTCCCCTTATGCGGTGGCCGCAGCTGGACTGAAGAGGTTGGGATTTTCACTCTTCGACATAGCTGCCTCTCTACTGATCTGGCCTCGATTGACCAACTCCTGTAGGGCAGCATCCATAGTCACCATGCCGTCTTTTTTCCCGGTCTGCATGGCTGATGGAATCTGATGTACTTTTGCTTCGCGGATCAGATGCCGAATGGGAGGTGTGCCCACCATGATTTCCAGCGCGGCCACCCGACCCGTTCCCACCTTCTTACACAGCGTCTGGGTGATGACGGCCTGCAGGGACTCTGCTAACTGGGTACGGATCTGAGCCTGCTGAGCAGCCGGAAAGACATCGATAATACGGTCAATCGTCTGAGGGGCGCCCGAGGAGTGGAGTGTTCCAAAAACCAGGTGACCCGTTTCAGCAGCCGTGACGGCCAGCTGGATGGTCTCAAGATCGCGCATCTCACCCACCAGAATGTAATCTGGATCTTCGCGGAAAGCGCTGCGCAGCGCATTGGCGAAGGAATGGGTGTGAATCCCCAGTTCCCGCTGATGGACCAGACACTTTTTGGACGAGTGCACAAATTCAATGGGATCTTCAATGGTCACAAGGTGACCCTCTTTGATGTTGTTGATGTGGTCGACCATGGCTGCCAGGGTGGTCGACTTTCCGCTCCCGGTGGGCCCGGTCACCAGAATCAGTCCCTTCTCGTGGTCGCACATCTTCTTCAGGATAGGGGGCAGACCCAATTGTTCCAGTGACAGGATTGTAGTGGGGATGGTGCGAAAGGCGGCAGCCTTCCCTCGGCGCTGCAGGAACGCATTGACACGAAAGCGGTTGTTCCCCATCTCAAATGAAAAGTCCAGCTCGTTGAGCTCTTCGAAGTCCTTTCGCTGCTTGTCATTCATGATGTCGTAGATCATCCTGTGGACATCGTCGGGGCTGAGTGCGGGATGATCCAGCCTCTTCAAGTCACCGTGAATGCGGAGGATAGGAGGTTCCCCGCTACTGACGTGGACGTCGGAAGCTGCCTCGGTAACCGCAAATCGAAGCAGTTCAGTGATATCCATTCTCTAGTTCCTTTCTGAAAGCGTTTTCCGGAAGGAAGTCAATGATAGGGTCGCTTTGTGCGTGGGAATTTTCATAAGAGAAGGTAGTTCTATCCTACAATATAGAAGTTCCGCTATTCAACCTGAAGAGTTGTGGAGTTTCTCCAAGTTTTAGAATTTCCTGATGGGAGACTTCCGGAGCCCCAAAGGGGCGCCAGGAAATAGCCAGGGGTGAAAACCCCTGGAACCCAGAACCGTGTCAGGATGGAGCCCTGAAGGGGCGGCACTTTTCAATGGAGATTTGTGAATGGGTGAATGATCTCAACTCTTACGTTTACCAATCACCCCTTCACAAATCCTCACTCAAGAGTGCCGCCCTTACAGGGCTCATGAGCTCAACCATCCTTTTTCCAGGGGTTTTCACCCCTGGCTATTTCCTGGCGCCCCTTTGGGGCTCCGGACATGTCTCGTTACCCGCTCGGGCAGTGTGCTGACTCGATCAGTGCTCAAGGACACGACGCTTCCCAGTTAGCTCCACAGTCCTTCTTAGAATTTTTACCTGTTTCACTTGTCGATCTGCTCGAATGAATTTATATCAATGGCTTAATCAGAAGAGAGTCTTGATTTTTTGGGAAACTCCTGTGGAAAGCAACATCCCCACTCCGTAAGTGACTGCGGTCCCAATCAGTACATACCAGGTCCAGGCGACCTCCCCGCTCCAGTGGACGGCTAGCATGATCACAAGCCCTGCCGCCATACCTGCCAGGGCGGCTCCTTCACCCATCCGGGTCCTCCGGAGTCCCAGAAGAAAGATCCCCAGGAGACTTCCCATGGTGATGGTGGTGATGGTGAGTCCCACTTCCAGAACTTCACCCCAGTTGCGAGCCAGCATGGATATCCCAATCAGGACTGCTCCCCAGCCCAGGGTAAACATCCGAGAAACTTTGAGATAATGGGCCGGCGGGGCGTCTTTGACCCGGTAGTTCTTGTAAAAGTCATTCAGGGAGGAGGAGGCCAGGGAATTGAGTGAGCTGCTCAGGGTGGACATTGCCGCTGCAAAGATGGCGGCAATAATCAGGCCCGACACCCCAGGAGGCATTTCCTGGACGATGAAAATCGGGAATATCCTGTCCACTTGTTCCAGCTCCTGAGCCAAGGGAAAATGCTGGTAAAAAGCATAGAGCATCACTCCGATGATCAGAAAAAGCAGGAATTGGAAAAAGACCAGCAGGCCACTGAGGATCAGAGCCACCTGACTGCCCCTTCTACTGCCGCAGGCAAGATAGCGTTGGACCATCATCTGGTCGGTGCCGTGAGTTGCAAAGGTCAGGAAGGCGCCTCCCAAAAGTCCGGCCCAGAAAGTATAGGTCGCACCCAGACTGAAGGTGAAATCCAGAAACTGGAACTTCTGTAAGGGTGCTGCCAGGCTCACCACTTCAGGCCATCCGTTGGGGATGCGCGTCAGGATGATGAAGAAGGCCAGGATGGCCCCGGTGAGGTAGAGCAGGAGCTGGACGACATCATTCCAGACCACCGCCCGCATTCCTCCCCAGAGCGTATAGGCAATGGTGACAGCTCCAATGATGATCACACTCCAGGTGTCTGAGATGTCCGTCACTACGGATAAGACCAGACCAGTAGCGAAAAGTCTAACCCCATCAGCAAGCGAGCGACTGGCCAGGAAAAGAAGTGCGGAGAAGCCTTGTACCTTCGGTCCGAATCGTAAATTCAACACCTCATAGGCAGTCTGGATCTTCCCTTTGAAATAGGAGGGGATGAGAAAGAAGCTTACCAGCAGTCGTCCGAAGAAGTAACCGAGAATCACCTGGAGAAAGGTGAGATTCCCGGTGTAGGCGATGGCTGGTGCGCCGATGAAGGTCAAGGTGCTGGTTTCGGTGGCTACGATGGAGAAGGAAATTGCCCACCAAGGCATTTTCCTGCCGGCCAGGAAATAGTCATTGATGTTTTTCTGTCCCCTCCCTATCAGCGCCCCGAAAGCCGCGCTGGCGATGAGATAGAGAAAAAGGACAGCGTAGTCAAGAGCGGTGAAGCCCATTCTCAGTCCCTAGTGTCTCGTCCCATGTATAACATGACGTTTGTTGCGAGCGCGACGGCGTGCAGTTCGCGAAGCGACGACGACGCGATGTCAGTGACATCGTGGAGGAGGAGCGACAAAGAAATCGATGCCGTCCCGCCACCCTTCGGGCTGATGGGGGTTGCAAGCGAGCTCTGCGTCGCTCGTCGTCGCCGATGTACCTGCATCATATCCTCCTCGCTACATGATCTCCCCTCGCAAGACCCATCAGCAAACATCATGCTATTCATGGGACGAGACACTAAGCACCTGATCCAAAGGATCTCTGGTGAGAAGGTAGAAAGTGCTGCGGGGAGGTTCGCCAACCATGAGAAAATCGGTTGTGAGGTAACCCTGGCTCAAATAGTGATGAAAAATCTTGCCGATCTTGGCTTGCCAATCCTTCGCCAGAGACTGGTTTTCCACACAAATGGCTGCAAAGTTATCCGGTATCTCAACCAGAAGTTCACGCTCGGAACACCCCAGAAGAGGGTCCAATAAACTCTTCCTCCCCTTCTCGTCTTGGGCAAGCGGGGTCACCTGAACAAGAGGAGGTTTCTGCTCGAGCAGAGAAGGTGGATTGGCCAGGCGCTGCCGGACTCTCTGTGAAGCAATATACCAGTGGGCCCAGACTCGATCTGTGGCCAATCCGCGACTGAAGTGACTTTGGACATCCCCATAGTAGTGAGGTTGATAATTCTGGATCAAAGCACCCAGCTTGCGAATGTTCAAGTTTGCGTTGCTGGAATACATCGGGTCGAAAGTCCACTTGATAAGGTCAAGAGCCGCCTGCAGTGCAAAGTCCCGCTGGTAGACCTTCAGATGAAAGCCAATTCCCAGGTCCCGGTATTCCTCCAGGACACCCATGATCTGAGAGTGTAAATAGGGTTTTTGCAAGAGAGGATCGATCCCCATCCAGGCCACCGAGAACCCGACTGCGATCTGGTTGACAAATGCACCCGCTACGTGACCTCCACTTTCTGCAACAGCGAATAGGGCCCGGGCGGGGTAAGGAAAGTCTCGGTCAGGTTGCCCGTATCCCCAAATCACACGCTGCAGTTCGACCAGTTGGGACATTTCCTTCACCGATCGGAGGGTGCGCAAGCTCACCTCACGCGAAGAGACTTGGATGCGCCGTTCAGGCTCTGGGATCATTTCTGAATCCCATGTCCGAGCGGGTAGAATCCGGGAAGGCTGATGGGGAGTTTTCCCCGAAAGGGAGTTTCTCCGAGAATCGCTTTCACGGCGGCCAGCTCGGCGCCCGGATAGTCTTCGTAGGCAAGGATATAACTGGGTATTTCGGGAATCCAGGAAAGCAAATAGGGACTGCCGAAAAGCACTAAGGCAAGAGGTTTTCGGAGTTCGGAAAGATTTCTTAGCAACTCGATCTGATTCAGGGAGAGTTCGATGGAGCCTTTGGAGGCGGCAATCCGGATGTAAGCTCCCACCACCACGTAGTCGACGCGTTTGGCTAATTCTTGGATCAAGCTGATTTCCTCAGCGGAAGCCTGGGGCATCACCTCCACATGAATCGTCTGGGAGCGACGACGACGGAACTCGCGCACAAAACTGTGACCGCGACTCTCCATGGGCCGACGCTCATCCATGAGGGTGAGCAGCAAGATAGCGGCTCCTGCTCTGGGTGAGAAAGGCAGCACATCTTTTTCATCGCGGACCAGAGTAATCGCTTTATCCATGATCTTTTGAGCGGCCTCCTGATTGTCAGGGGATCCCACTATTTGATCGATGGAAGAAATGTCCACCAGGGAATGCTGGTGAAGGCCGAGCCTGGCCTTGGCCTGCAGAATCCGCCGCACGGAATCATTCAGCCTGTCCTCACCGATCTTTCCCTGGCGAACCGCTTGAAGGAGACCCTTGAACGTTGCTCCCACCGAGGAGGGGTAGAGGATCAAATCGGCACCCGCCGCAATGGCCAGGACTGCAGCCTCACCGTCCTTCCAGCGGGCACGAATGCCTCCCATGTTCATGGCATCGGTGAAGACAAGGCCTTTGAAACCCATCTCTTTCCTCAGCAAATCGGTTAAAATTCGCCGAGACAGTGTTGCCGGCAAGCCTTCTTCAGGCTCCAGGGCTGGAATGGCCAGGTGAGCGGTCATGATGGCCTGGACTCCGGCCTGGATGGCAGCCCGAAAAGGAGGGAGCTCCACTTCCTCCATCCGCTCTCGCGACACCTCGATGACCGGCAGCTCCAGATGGGAATCGGTTGAGGTGTCGCCGTGCCCGGGAAAATGCTTGGCGGTGGCCATAATTCCGTTTTCCTGAACCCCGTGGATATAAGCGGCAGCCATTTGGGCGACGAATGCGGGATCTTCACCAAAGGAGCGGATGCTGATGATGGGATTCAGCGGATTGTTGTTCACGTCCACGACGGGATAGAAGTTGACGTTTATTCCCAGGCTTTTTGCCTCCAGAGCTGTGGTTTCTCCCACCTGATGGGCAATCTCCGGATCAAAAGTGGCTCCCAGGGCCATCGCTTTTGGAAAGCGCGTCCCGCCCCGAAAAATCAGGCCGGCTCCACCTTCCAGATCGGCCGTAATGAACAGAGGCACTCGGGCCAGCTCTTGCATTCTTCGAATGAGGAAGGCAGCCGAAAAAACCTCACCTCCCTGGGCGTGATAGCCACCCACGTGATAATCAGTCAGGTTTTGCCGGATCTGCTGAAATTTATCCGTATCCAGGTTGGTGAAGCTGGTGCCAGTTCCTCCAATGATCAGCTGACCCACCTTTTCCTCCAGACTCAGTCCACTCAACGTGCTCTCTACCCAGCTTTGGGCTGCTTCATCCAGGGGTGGCAGCTCCTCGCTACCCCTGGACTGGGAAGAGGCGATGAGAAAGGTCAGGGTCAGTGTCACCGAAAAGATGACTTTCTTCATGAGGCGGATTATAGCAGGGATCCACGAAGATCGGGTTGGCCTGCCTTAAAGTTAGGGGGTGTTGCTCGAATGATTCTGTGGCCCGTAGGAGGCACCTCAGGTGCCGAATTTGAAGCGGCTCCCACCTTCCGGTCCTTGCAGTTGGGAGAATGTGGGAGCGGCCTCAGGCCGCGAAGAGGTGTCAAAAATCATTTGCGCAACACCCCCGGTTAAGAGAAATCTTGCCAGGAGTGGGCTTCGGCTAGAATCTCGTTCAGTGCCTGGATGTTCTGGATCCCACGGTCCCCCAGCCAATCCTCCAGAGCGGACAGTCCCTGGCCGGCGTACACTGCAATGCCATCCTTCCAGGT